>JASHQP010000224.1 GCA_030039095.1 Streptosporangiaceae bacterium | reverse complement strand
AAGACGGCCCGCTCCACCGGCGAGAGCCGCTCCAGCAGCAGGAGGAACGCCATCGACAGCGACTCGGCCTGCTCGGCGAGTTCGGCGGGGCCCGCTGAGCTGGCGGCGGCGCCGGTCGGCAGGGGCTCGGGCAGCCACTCGCCGATGTAGGCCTCGCGGCGGGCGCGCGCCGAGCGCAGGTAGTCGATGCTCAGCCGGGTGGTCACCGCGGACAGGAATGCCTTCGGCGACTCGACTCCCGGTGCCTGCCGGTGGTAGCGCAGGAACGCTTCCTGCACGATGTCCTCGGCCTCGCTGACGCTGCCGGTCATCCGGTAGGCGATCGCGAACATCAGCGGCCGTAGCCGCTGATACACGTCGGCCGTGGTCACGGACGCCTCCCGGTCATGCGGCATCGCGCGCCGCCAGCCCGTCGCGGAGCCCCTGCCGTCATTCAGCCACGCTAGCTGGCTCGTCGTGGGCGCAGCAGTGCCTTGATGGCGCGGCGTTCGTCCATGGCGCGGTAGGCCTCGGCTGCACCGGCCAGCGGGAGCTCGAGGTCGAAGACCTTGCCGGGGTTGATGGCCCGGTTCTCGATGAGTCTGATGAGCTCGGGGAGGAACCGGCGGACCGGCGCGGGGCCGCCGAGCAGGTGTACCTCGGCGTAGAACAGCTCCTCGCCGGGCAGGGTCACGCCGTGGGCGACGCCCACGTATCCGACGTGGCCGCCTGCCCGGGTGGCCCGGATCGCCTGCAGCATGGATTCCTGGGTGCCGACAGCCTCGATCACCGAGTGCGCGCCGAGCCCGCCGGTCATCTCTTTGATGACGGCGACGCCCTCGTCGCCTCGCTCGGTGACGATGTCGGTGGCCCCGTATTCGAGGGCGAGCTTCTGCCGTGGCTCGTGGTGGCTCATCGCGATGATCCGCTCGGCGCCCAGCTGCCGGGCGGCCAGCACCGCCAGCAGGCCGACGGCGCCGTCTCCGACGACGGCGACGGTCTTGCCGGGCCCGGCATCGGCGGCGACGGCACCGAACCAGCCTGTGCCGAGTACGTCGGAAGCGGCGAGCAGATCGGGAACGAGCGAGTCGGGCGGGATCTGCGAGGCGGCGACCAGGGTGCCGTCGGCGAGCGGCACGCGCAGCAGTTCGGCCTGGGCACCGCCAGCGCCAACGTACTCGACGTGGGCGCAGCGGCTCTGATAGCCGGCCTGGCAGATCGGGCAGGTGTTGTCCGAGGCCATGAACGAGCCGACCACGAACTGGCCGGGCCTGACGTTCCGGACGTCGGGCCCGACTTCCTCGACGACGCCGACGTATTCGTGTCCCATCGGGGTCGGCTGGGTGACCGGGTCAGTGCCGCGCCAGGACCACAGGTCCGAGCCGCACACGCAGGTGGCGGCGAGGCGGATGATCGCGTCGGTCGGGCTGACGATCGCCGGATCTGCTCGCTCTTCGACCCGGACGTCGCCGGGGCCGTACATGATTGCTCCGCGCATGACGGGTTCTCCTTTCTAGGCTGCGCCGGTGATGGACGTCGCGGCAGCGGTGTACTGCTGGTCGGTGACGTGCTCCAGCCAGGTCGCGCCGTCGGCGTCGGCGGTGCCCTCGTAGAGGGCGATGTGGGCCATGAAGTTGTCCGGGGTGGCGCCGTGCCAGTGCTCCTCGCCGGGCGGGGTGTAGACGATCTGGCCGGGCCGGGCGATGATGACGTGCCCGTCGCGGGTGCCGAGGAGGGCGGTGCCCTCGGTGATCAGGAGGGTCTGGCCGACGGCGTGGGAGTGCCAGGCGGTCCGGGCGCCGGGGGTGAAGTGGACCCAGCCGCAGGCCATCCGGGCGGGCTCGGCCTTGCGGCCGAGTATGGCGTCGATGTAGACGTCGCCGGTGAACCAGTCGGCGGGTCCCTTCCTGGTCGGGGCCCTGGGCTCGATGTTCATGTCAGCTGTCTCCTCTGCTGTGGTTGAGGTGGCTGGCGGGGGTCCTGCTGAGGATCAGGCTCAGGATCGCGGTAGCCGCGGCAACAGCCGCCGCGATGAGCAGGCTGACCCGCAGGCCGTGCAGGAACGTGGTCCGGTCGGCCAGCAACGCGCCAAAAACGGCGATAGCCAGCGCCCCGCCGACCTGACGACTGGTGTTCAGGACACCGCTGGCGACGCCGGCCTGTCGGCCTGGAACGGCGTGCAGGAGCAGGGATATGACGGGCGGCATCACCAGCGGGCCAGCCAGCCCGACGAGCATCATCGCGGCAGCCAGGACCGCGACCGGGGTGCTGCCGGGCAGCAGGCTGATGACGACGAGGCCGGCGGTCATGCTGGCAAGGCCAGCGGTGATCAGAGCGCGGGCACCGAACTTGCCGGCCAGACGGGCGGTGAATGGTGTCAGCCCAGCTCCGGTCAGCATCATCGGCAGGAACGCAACCCCCGTTCCCAGGGCGGACAGGCCCCGTAGTTCCTGCAGGTAGAGACTCATCACGAACGGCAGCCCGTAGTAGCCGACCATGAACGCGAACCCGGCTATCACCGTCAGACGCACTGTCCGCGAGCGGAACAGGTCAAGCGGCACCATCGGATGCCGGCCGCGCGCCTGAAGCACCGCGAACGCAACGCCAGCCACGACGGCAACGGCGAACGCTGCCAGCACCCTCGGCACGGCGATCCCGGCCGCACCGGTCTCGATCGCCCCATAGGTCAGCCCGCCCATCGCCAGGACGGCGGCGACCTGCCCGGCCCAGTCAAACGGCGCGCCATGGCGCGGGGAGCGCGGGGATCGGGCGAGCAGGGCAAGTCCAGCGAGCCCGGCCGGAACGTTCACGAAGAAGATCAGCCGCCACGACACCAGGGAGAGCAGGCCGCCGAGGACTGGCCCCGACGTCGAGGCCGCCACCCCGCCCATCGACCACAGCGCGACCGCGCGAGCCCGGCGCGCGGGATCGGGATACGCATGGCTGATCAGCGCCATCGACGACGGCATCATCGCCGCAGCAGCGCACCCTTGCACCAGTCGCGCTGCGACCAGCACTCCCAGGCTTGGCGCCAGGCCGCACGCCATCGAGGCAGCAACGAACGCCGCCATCCCGGCGCCGAACGCGCGCCGGGCGCCGGCCCGGTCGGCCAGCGATCCGGCTGACAGCAGCAGCGCGGCGAACATCAGCGTGTACCCGTCCACCACCCACTGCAGGCCGCTGATCCCGCCGGCCAGATCATGGCGGATATCGGGCAGCGCCACGTTCACTATCACCGCATCCAGGGTCACCATGAAGAAGCCCAGCAGCGCCGCGGCCAGCGACCATCCGGGACGTTGGGCAGCAGCCACCGAAGCTCTCATCTGGCTCGGTGAGACCCGCTGGTCCAGACAGCTGGCCGTCGAAGTACTCATGACATCGATACAACCCGGCGAGCCGCCAGCCGGGGAGGTCGCGCTGTTAGGGGTCATGACAGAACCCCCCTGGCCGGCCGCGGGGCACGTAGCGTGGAGGCGTGACCAGCAACCGGGCCGACGTGCGGGACTTCCTCGTCAGCCGCCGCGCCAACATCACCCCGGAGCAGGCCGGGCTCCAGTTCTACGGCGGGAACCGCCGCGTTCCCGGCCTTCGCCGCGAGGAAGTCGCCATGCTCGCAGGCGTCAGCGCCGACTACTACACCCGCCTGGAAAAAGGCAATCTGTCCGGCGTATCCGACAGCGTCCTCGAAGCCATCGCCGGCGCCCTTCATCTCGACGAGGCCGAGCGGGAGCACCTGCTCAACCTCGCCCGCGCCGCCAACACCAGCCCGGCCCGCGCCACCGCACGCCGGACACCTCAGCAGCTGCGGCCCGCCACCCGGCTCATCCTCGACGGCATGACCGACACCCCAGCGTTCGTCCGCAACGGCCGACTGGACGTAATAGCAGCTAACACGCTGGGCCAGGCCCTGTACTCGCCGGCGTTCGCCGGGCGGGCGCGGCCGGTCAACCTCGCCCGGTTCCGGTTCCTCGATCCCGCAGCCCGCGACTTCTACCCCGACTTCGCCGACTCGGCGAACACCACCGTTGCGCTCCTGCGCACCGAGGCCGGCCGCGACCCGTTCAGCAAGAGCCTCACCGACCTCATCGGCGAACTGTCCACCCGAAGCGAAGAATTCCGGGCCATGTGGGCCGCTCACAACGTGCGGCTGCACCGCAGCGGCCTCAAGCGCTTCCACCACCCCGTCATCGGCCGCATAGACCTCATGTTCGAGGCCCTGGCCCTCGAAGCCGACGACGGGCTCACTCTCACTGCCTACGCCGCCGAACCCGGCACGCCCTCCCACGACGCGCTCAGACTCCTCGCGAGCTGGGCCGCGACGAACCTGAGCGAGAGCACCGGAGAG
>JASHQP010000223.1 GCA_030039095.1 Streptosporangiaceae bacterium | reverse complement strand
CGGGCGCCGCCGAGCGCACCGCGGTGCTGGCGCTGCTGCGCGGCGCGATGCTGGACCTGCTGGCCACCGGAGATCTCGCGCGGGCCACCGAAGCGGTCATGGTGCTGCTGGAAGCCCTGCCGACGGTCTAGCCACGGCCGATGAACGGCATCTTCGTGGCCATCAGGGTCATGAACTGGACGTTCGCCTCCAGCGGCAGGTTGGCCATCTGCACCACGGCGTCGCCGACCAGCGCCACGTCCATCATCGGCTCGGCGCGGGTGCTGCCGCCGGGCTGCAGTGCCCCGACCGCGAGCTGGCTGGCCAGCTCGGTGACCGCGTTGCCGATGTCGATCTGCCCGCAGGCGATGTCGTACGCCCGCCCGTCCAGGGACGTCGACTTGGTCAGCCCGGTGACCGCGTGCTTGGTCGACGTGTAGGGCGCCGAGTACGGCCGGGGCACGTGCGCGGAGACCGAGCCGTTGTTGATGATCCGGCCGCCGCGCGGGTCCTGCGCCTTCATCACGCGGAACGCGGCCTGGGTGCACAGGAACATCCCGGTCAGGTTCACCGCGACCATGGACTGCCAGTCCTCGAACGAGACGTCCTCGAGCGGCACCGGGGGCAGCGCCCGGCCCGCGTTGTTGAACAGCACGTCCACCCGGCCGAACTCGTCACGCGCCCGGTCGAACAGCCGCTGCACATCCGCCGGGTCGGTGACGTCGGCGGCCACGGCCAGCAGCCGCGATCCCTCGGCAGCGCCGTCGGCCGCCGTCCGCCCGAGCGGCTCCGGCCGCCGGCCCCCGATCACCACCGAGTACCCGTTCCGCCCGAGGGCCAGGGCGGCGGCCCGGCCGATGCCTGTGCCGCCGCCCGTGACGATCGCGACCTTGCCTGCCATGCGCCGGAAGGTAGCACCCGCGCGCCCGGGCTCGTCAAGGTCCCGCGTCGGCGAGCTCGGTCTTTGCCTCCGCTGGCGCCGCCGCGGGCTCGTCCGCTTCGCCGGCGGCCGGGATGCCGCCTCGGCGCAGGCCTGGCAGCACGGCCACCAGGCCGAGCCCAGCGACTCCGGTGATCAGGTACAGGGCCGGCCGGTACGCCGACAGCACCGCCGATGGGGACGTGAGCGTGTTCGCGCCGCCGGCCTCGACAACCGCGGTGACCACGGCGAGAACCACCGCGCCGCCGACCTGGAAGGAGGTCTGGAACAGGCTGGCCGCCAGGCCCTGCTGCTCGTCCCGGACCCCGGAGGTCGCCGAGACGGTCAGCGCGGAGAACCCGAACCCGAACGCCGCGCCGAGCAGGATCACGGTCGGCAGCATGACCGCCGGGTAGTCGGGCGCCACGCCCGCCCGCAGGAAGAGGGCGTAGCCCGCGACCAGGCAGACGAAGGCCGTCGCGACGAGTGTTTCCGCGCCGAACCAGTTGAGCAGCCCGGCCGTGCGCAGTGACAGTACCGCCACGATCACCCCGGCCGGCAGGAAGGCCAGCGCGGTCCCGATGGCCGACCAGTGCGACAGCGACTGCAGGTACTGGGTCAGCAGGAACTGGAACGAGACGTAGCTGCCGAACAGCGTGACCGCCCCGGCCTGCGCGCGCCGCAGCGGCGCCGACCGGAAGATCCCGAACGGTACGAGCGGATCGGGGCTGCGCTTCTCTATCACCGCGAACAGGGCGGCCAGCGCCGCGACGCCGGCGAACGAGCCGATCGTGCGCGCCGAGCCCCAGCCGGCCTGCTGCGCGTTCACCACCGTGTAGACCAGCAGCAGCGCCGCCGCCGGAGCGGACACCAGCAGCGCGGCCTGGCGCGCGCTCATCTCCGCCAAGGTCGCGTCCTGGAACGCCCTGGAGCGCGAGCTCGGCGAGCAGCACGGGCTCGGCGTGAGCGACTTCGAGGTTCTCGACCACCTGGCCAGCAAGCCCGGGCACACCTACCGGGCGCAGAGCCTGGCCGAGGCGGTGCACCTCAGCCAGAGCGCGCTGTCCCGGCTCACCGACCGGCTGGAGAGGCACGGCCTCGTGGAGCGGTGCAACTGCACCAACGACCGCCGCGGGATCGACATCGTCCTCACGCCCGCGGGCATGGACAAGCACGGCCTGGCTCTGCCCACGTACTGCGAGGTTCTGGCGCGGACCCTGCCACCCGAGCTCATCAGCCGCTTCGAGTAACCGCCGCGTCGTTGCGGTGCTGGCTCGCCGCCGGGGCCGGCGCGGCCCCTACTCCCCCGCCTCCCGGGCCTGCTCCCGCTCGGCGTCCCGCTCCTCCTGCCGGGCCTCCTCGACCGTGAGCTCGGCGGCCGGGTCGGCCTCGAGCCGCTCGTCCGGGATCGGCGTGCCGCTGCGGACGGATCGCCCGTAGGTGCCGTCGTCGAGCCGCTTCAGCGCGCGGTCGATGGCCGCGAGCCGGTCGCGCATGCTCTGGCTGATCGCGTCGTCCATGCCCTCGGCGGTCAGCGACGTGGCCGGGTCGACGGAATCGACGCCGCCCTCCGTGTCCTCGGCCTCACGGTCTTCCTGCCCGGCCTGCTCCGAGCCGGCCAGCAGGCCCTGCACCTCGGCCCGTTCGGCCTGCAGCAGCGATCGTGCTCGATTCTCGTCCATAAGGCTCCAGTCTTCCGCAGCTCAGCGCGTCGGCACGGGCGGGAGGCCGCCGAGCCGCCCCTGGGCGGCCGCCGCGACCCCGCTGGCCACGTCCGGCCAGCCGAACCCGGCCCGGGCTACCTCGCCGATACGGGCCGTGGTGTGCGCCCAGGCATCCGGCGTGTCCGATGCGAACGTCAGCCACCAGGCAAGGTTGCCGGCGATCTGCCGCACGACGTCGGAGCCTAGCTCGAAAGACAGCTGCGGGCGCAAGTTCTCGCTCACCGCCGGCTCATCGCTCCTGGGAGAACAGGTGTACCTCGTGCCCGAGCTCAGCAAGCGACCGGGCCAGCTCCGCGTTGTAGATGTTGCTTCCCGTGCCGCGCAGGAGGTAGCCATGAAAAATAAGGATTCGCAAGCGATCACATCCCCCGCCGAATGTGGCTGCCGTTGATCCCTCAGTGACCCTTCGTGGCCAAGCTATCGCCCATGGTACAAATCTTCACACTCACCTGACCCGGCCGGGGGGCGCGGTCATGATGGCGGTGAGCAGCGACAGGAGGTTGCAGCGTGACGATCAGCCCGGCGCAGGCTGGCCGCCCCCGTGACCCCGACGTCGACCGGCGGGTCGCGGACGCCGCGATCACGCTGTTCGGCGAGGCGGGCTGGGCCGGCTTCAGCGTCGAGGCCGTCGCCAAGCGGGCCAGCGTCGGCAAGGCCTCCATCTACCTGCGGTGGCACACCAAGGAGGCCCTGCTCGTCGACGCGCTGCGGGTTCGGGTCGGCATCATCGACGAGGTCGACACCGGCTCGCTGCGCGAGGACCTGGTCAGGCTGGCCCGGCAGATGCTCGACCTGTACCTGGGTGACGCCGGGCGGGCCGCAATGCGCCTCAGCCTGGAAGGCGACCTGATCCCCGGCCTCGCCGACCGGCTCAGCGCGCTGCGCAAGTCGCAGGTGCTGGCGGCGCGTGGCATCGTCCGCCGTGGCATCGCCCGGGGCGAGATACCCAAGGACACCTCGATCACCCTGCTGCTCGACACGCTCGTCGGCGGTGCGACCACGCACGTTCAGAGCACGCCCGGGGACCGGCGCGACGCGGTGCGCGCGGACGCGGCGCGTTACGCCGGGCAGCTTGTCGACTTTCTGCTCTCCGCGGTCAACGCGGGCCGCCGGCCCTGACCGCCCGGCCTCAGCGCAGGCCAGCCTCTTCACGCAGCAGCGCGGCCAGATCCTCCGGGCCGGGCGCCGCCCCCGACAGCCCGCGAGCCGTGAACCATCTGGCCACGTTCGCCGCGTCCCGGTCAAGGAACCCTGAGCCGCCCGGGTTCGCGATCACGTCGACAACCTGCGGCAGGTCGATCATCACCAGGCGGCCGCGGTGGACCAGCAGGTTATACGCGGACATGTCGCCGTGAGCCAGGCCGAGCCGGGCAAGCGTGACCATCGCCTGCACCAGCTGATCCCAGAGGTCCGCCAGCTCGCTGGCCCGCGGCCGGGTCTCGGCCAGCCGGGGAGCGGCCGTGCCGTCGGGCTC
>JASHQP010000222.1 GCA_030039095.1 Streptosporangiaceae bacterium | reverse complement strand
GCGGCCGAGCGGCCCAGCCGGCCGGCGATGGCCAGCAGGTCCCCCGGCTGCGCCCCGCCCCTGGTGACCGGCTCCCGGCCGCCCAGGTCGCCGAGAGCCGTGATCGCGATCATGATCGAGTCGGCGCTGCTCACGTCTCCGCCGGCCACGTGCGCGCCGGCCCGCGTGCATTCTTCGGCGATCCCCCGGGCCAGGTCTTCCGCCCAGCTCACCGGCAAGTCGCCGGGGGTAGCGAACCCCACGAGCAGTGCGGTGGGCGACGCGCCCATCGCCGCGACGTCGGCGAGGTTCTGCGCCGCAGCCTTGCAGCCGACATCGAACGCGCCCGACCAGTCGCGACGGAAATGCCGCCCCTCGACGAGCATGTCCGTGGTCGCCACCACCCGGCCATCGGTGGCCGCCAGGACTGCCGCATCGTCCCCGTTGCCGACGATGTCGTTGTCGCCTGGCAGCAGAGCCCTGATCGCAGCGATAAGACCGAACTCACCCAGGTCTGCGACGGTGATGAAAATCCTCCCGTAAATCGCCGGTCCCCGGCCCGCATGCCTGACAGGTTCGGTCCGGGCACAATCATGAAGCCAACCGCCGGGTACCTAAGGTAGCGTTGCCACCACAGATGGCGGCTGGGAGGACGGCATGGTTCACGCTTATATCCTCGTCCAGACAGAGGTGGGCAAGGCTGCCGACGTTGCCGTGCACATCGGTCAGATTCCCGGCGTGACCCAGGCGGAAGACGTGACCGGTCCCTACGACGTGATCGTCAGGGCCGAGGCGGACAACGTCGACGACCTCGGCAAGCTGGTCGTCGCCCAGATCCAGGGCGTCTCCGGGATCACCAGGACCCTCACCTGCCCGATCGTCCACATCTGACGTCCCGTTCGGGCCGGCTACTCCAGGGCTCCGGCCGCAGCCGAGGTGTGCGGCCCGAGACCGATGCGCGCCGCGTCATGCAGATCGTCGATCGTGTCTACGTCGCGGCGCAGCCCGTCGAGCCCGGGCAGCAGCAGCTCCACGGCCCCGGCGGACCGGTGCGCGTCACGCGATCCCGGCCCGAACCGCGGCGAGAACGAGACGCCAGGCGTCGCCGTGTACAGCGTGGTGCCGGTACCAGCCGCGTCGGCCACAAACGCCTGCCTGGCCTGGGCCGCCCCGGCGAGCGCCCGGCCGAGCTCGGCAGCGCTGAGCGCGGGCAGGTCCGCCGCCATTCCCGCCCGGCCACGGCCAGGCCACCGCTCGTCGGCGTACGCAGCGCCGAAGGCGAGCGCGGGATTGAGGCCGTCGCCGGGCTCGTCGCGCAGGACGAGCGCCCCGAGCCCGGACAGCTCAGCAGCGGCGGCACCGTCGTCGGTCACCACGATCACCGTGTCCACGGCAGGGCAGGCGGAGGCGGCCGTGACGGCGTCGGCCGCCATGGCCAGCGCCAGCTCGGCGCGGCGTGCGCCGGGCAGTCCGGTGAGCCGGGACTTCGCCAGGGCAAGTACCTTGACGGGGATCACCAGCGACCAGCGGAGCGAGGTCTCGAGCATATGCACCTCATCCTGCCTCGACACGGTGTTGCGCGAACCGCGACACTGGCTCCAGTGACGAGCGGCACGAGCGGGAGGCTGCATCTATGAGCAAACGCGCGGACGGCAGCTACTCATCCGCGTGGCGCGGGCTGACCAAGATCGTCGTGCCGCCGCTGCTCGCCGCCACCACCAAGCACGAGTGGCACGGCCAGGATTACATCAGGGCTGTCCCGCCCGGCAGCGGGGTGATCCTGGCCGCCAACCACCTGTCCTACGCCGACCCGCTGCCGCTCTGCCTGTTCACCCATAGGGCGGGCCGCTACCCGGTCTTCCTCGCCAAGTCGTCACTGTTCGAGATCAAAGGGCTCGGCGCGGTGATGCGCGGAACCGGCCAGCTCCCCGTATACCGCGGTCAGGCCGACGCGGCCCTGGTGCTCAGGGACGTCGAGCAGGGCCTGCGCGACGGCGCCTGCGTGATCTTCTACCCGGAGGGCACCGCGACCAGGGATCCCGACCTGTGGCCGATGGTGCCCAGGACCGGCGTGGCCAGGGCGGCACTCGCCACCG
Organism: Streptosporangiaceae bacterium; assembly: GCA_030039095.1. Next base: position 12,251 of record JASHQP010000222.1, on the reverse strand, counting down.
GCGTCCCGGTGATCCCGGTCGCGCAATGGGGCGCCCAGCGGATCCTGCCCTACGGCAGCATGCGCCCGCACCTGCTGCCGCGCAGCACCATCCAGATCACGGCGGGCCCGCCCGTCGACCTGTCCGACTTCGAGGGAAAGCCGCTGGCTACCCAGGTACTCCGCGACGCCACCCAGCTGATCATGAAGGACATCACCGGCCTCCTGGCCGGCATCCGCGGCGAGACTCCCCCGGCCGAGCCATACCATCCAGCGGTCGCCCGGCGCAAGGCGCGGCAGGCAGCCCGCGAGGCCGAAGGGGCCGCAACGGAAGCGTCCGCCGGCTCTGGCTCCGAGGCCAGCGCGACGTGAAAGCCGCGGTCATGGGCGCTGGGTCGTGGGGAACCACGTTCGCCCAGGTGCTCTGCGACGCGGGTACCCCGGCGGTGCTCTTTGCCCGCAACCCGGAAGTGGCGAAGGTGATCAGCGCCACCCGGGAGAACCCGGCCTACCTGCCGGGGATCACGCTCACCGAGGCGCTGCGGGCGACCGCCGATCCGGCCGAGGCGCTGAACGGGGCCGACCTGGTGGTGCTGGCCGTTCCGGCTCAGTCACTGCGCGAGAACCTGGCCTGCTGGGCGCCGCTGCTGCCGAGCAGCGCGCTGCTGGTCAGCCTGATGAAGGGGATCGAGCTCGGCACCTGCAACCGGATGAGCGAGGTGATCGCCGAGGTTGCCGGCGCCCCGGCGGACCGGATCGCCGTGGTCTCCGGCCCGAACCTGTCCCACGAGATCGCGCGGCGCGAGCACGCGGCGACGGTCGTCGCGTGCGCCGACAACGCCGCCGCGGAGCGGCTGCAGCGAGCGTGTCACACCGCCTACTTCCGCCCGTACACGAACCCGGACGTCACCGGGTGCGAGCTGGGCGGCACGGTGAAGAACGTGATCGCACTCGGCGTGGGGATGTCGATCGGCATGGGGCTCGGCGACAACGCACGGGCGTCGCTGATCACCCGCGGCCTGGCCGAGACCGCCAGGCTCGGCGTGGCGCTCGGCGCCGACCCGCACACGTTCTCCGGGCTGGCCGGCATGGGCGACCTGGTCGCGACCTGCAGCTCACCGCTGTCGCGCAATCGCACGTTCGGCGAGAACCTGGGCCGGGGAATGGCCATCGAGGACGTAATCGCTATCACCAGGCAGACGGCCGAGGGGGTGAAGTCGTCGCAGTCCGTGCTGGAACTGGCCAAGCGGCACGGCGTGGAGATGCCGATCACGGAGGTGATGGTCGCGGTCATGCACCATGGCCTGGAAGTCAGCAAGGTGGCAACGCTGCTAACCAGCCGTTCGGCGAAGCCCGAGCGTTACGGCGTCTGAAGGAGCACGGTGAACAACCAGCGCAAGATCCGGGTCGCGGTGGTCTTCGGCGGCAGGGGGCCCGAGCACGCGGTGTCGTGCATGGGCGGCGGCAACATGCTCGGATCGATCGACCGCGGCAAGTACGAGGTGATCCCCGTGGGGATTACCCGCGAGGGGAGCTGGGTGCTGGCCGCCGACGACCCGGCCAGGCTCGCGGTCACAGGGGGCCAGCTGCCGTCGGTGGAGACCGTCGCCGAGCCGGGGACGCAGGTCGTCCCCTGGGGCGCTGGCCACTCCCTCACCACCAGCGCGCCCGGCCAGATTCCCGGCCTGCTCGGCGACGTCGACGTGGTACTCCCGGTGCTGCACGGCCCGTTCGGCGAGGACGGGACCATCCAGGGTCTGCTGGAGATGGCCGGCGTCCCCTACGTCGGGGCCGGCGTGCTGGCCAGCGCGGTCAGCATGGACAAGGAGTACATGAAGATCATCTTCCAGGCCAAGGGGCTGCCGGTCGGGCCGCACGTGGTGGTCAGGGAGCGGGACTGGCCCGAAGAGGATGCGGAAGGCGTCACCTGGTCGCCTGGTTACCCGGAGGGCAAGCGCGTCGTCGACGCGATCGCCGAGCTGGGCTGGCCGCTGTTCGTCAAGCCGGCCCGCGGCGGGTCGAGCATCGGCACCTCCAGGGCCTCGGACACGGCGCAGCTGCACGCGGCGATCGCGCTCGCGCGGTCCTATGACCCGAAGGTGATCGTCGAGGCCGCGGTCGAGGGCAGGGAGATCGAGTGCTCGGTGCTCGAGGGGCGAGACGGCGGCCCGCCCGACACCAGCCTTCCCGGGCAGCTGCTGATCGACGGTGGCGAGGAGTTCTGGGACTTCGAGGCGAAGTACCTGGACGCGGCCAGCGGGATGGCGATCCCGGCGCCGATCCCCGCCGAGCATCAGCAGGAGATCCGCCGGATGTCCGCGCAGGCGTTCGATGCGGTCTCCTGTGAGGGCCTCGCGCGGGTGGACTTCTTCTACACCCCGCGCGGGGAGATCCTGATCAACGAGATCAACACGATCCCCGGGCTCTCCCCGGCGTCGTACTTCCAGAAGATGTGGGAGGCAAGCGGCCTGGCGTTCCCCGACCTGATCGACCGGCTGCTGGTGACCGCGCTGGCCAAGGGCAGCGGCCTGCGCTGACGCGCCGGGATCAGCCGGCCCGCCGCCGGCGGAACGCGCGGCGGTATGCCTGCGGGCTGGTGCGCAGCGCGCGGGCGAAGTGCTTGCGGAAGTTGTCCGCCGAGCCGAACCCGCTCCGGCCGGCGATGATCTCGACGGGCAGGTCAGAGGTTTCGAGCAGCCGCTGCGCCAGCCGGATGCGCTCCCGCACGAGCCACTGGTAGGGGGTCGTGCCGACGGCCGCGAGGAAGCGCCGGGCGAACGTCCGCGGGCTCATGGCCGCGCGGTCTGCCAGGTCGTTGACGGTCACCGGCTGGTCCAGGTGCTCCTGCAGCCAGGCCACGGTGTCGGCGAACAGGTTCGCGGCATCGAGCACCGGCACCGGCGCCTCGATGTACTGGGCCTGCCCGCCGTCGCGCTGCAGCGGGACCACAAGGTCCCTGGCCAGCCGGGTCGCGACCTCGGTTCCGTAGTCGCGCTGCACCACGTGCAGGCACAGGTCGATGCTGGCGGCGCTCCCCGCCGACGTCAGCACGTCCCCGTCGTCGACGTACAGCACCCCGGGGTCCACGCGCACTGCCGGATAGCGCCTGGCCAGATCGGCGCATTCGGACCAGTGCGTGGTGGCCGGATGGCCGTCGAGAATCCCCGTGGCGGCCAGAACGAACGCGCCCGTGCACAACGAGACCATGCGGCACCCCCGCCAGTGCGCCTCGCGCAGCGCCCCGAGCACCTCGGCGGGCACCCGCTCAGGGAAGTCGGTCGGCGGGAGGATCACGGTATCGGCTGCCCGCAGGGCCTCCAGGCCGTGCGGGACCTGCATGCGGATACCCGCATCCATCACCACCGACGGGGTGCGCCCACACACCGCCAGGTCGTACCAGGGAACGCCGAACGAGGCCGCGTAGTCGTGCCCGAACGTATCGCACACGACGCCCAGCTCGAACGCTGCGACGCCGTCGTAGACCACTACCGCAACGGCGTGCGGCGACCGCGTCGTTTCGGTCACGTCGCGCGGGCAGGAAGGGGCGTTGTCGATCTTGGCAGCTTTGTCGTGCATCCTGTCTATGATGCCACTTTCGGGGCAGCATCGGCACCGGCACGATGGGTGTATGCGAAGTTCGTGCGGGATTTCCGCGGACAGCAGCCCCCGGCGCGGGACAGTCTGGCGCCCGCGGCACGACACACTGGTGTTCGTCGACGGGAATGGACTGGGCCAGCTCGGCTGGCGCCCACGTCGGATCACCGACCGGGCGCTGGCGCGCGCGCTCAGCTTCCGGCTCGACCGTCGCCTGGCGGCCGGACGATCGCCAGAATCGGACAGGCTGCTGGCCGCTCGCGCTCAGCATCTCGTCTCGGCGGCAGCCCGTCAGGCGCTGGCCGATGACTGGGAGTACCTCCTGCACGTGGTGAAGCACGCGCCGGCCCCGGCCCTGGGCCGGATGGCACTGCGCCGCGACCAGATCGTCGCGGCCGAGCCCGAGGTGCGGAAGATCGCGGCCTGCCTGAGGACACCGCTGCCGGTGGCGGCGGCCGGCGTCGCCGCAGCGAATGTGCTGCTGACCGACGGCGCCGGGCCACTGCACAACCCGCGCGCCCAGCAAGGAGAGATCGCCTTGCGAGACGCCCTGCGAAGGGCGATCACGCAGCTAGACCCCTCGGTGTCGCTGTTCGCCTCGCCGTGAGCTCGCGGCGGGGCCAGCACGTCCGGCGGGCGGCGCAGTGCGCGCCGCCCGCCGGCGCACTACGTCCGCTACCTCTTTGCCGCGACCTTCTTCTCGCCGTTGACGATCGCCTTGAAGTCGGCTCCGGCGCGGAACTTGGGCACCGACGACTTCGGCACCTTGATGGACGCGCCGGTGGCGGGGTTGCGTGCCGTACGGGCCGGCCGGACAGCCTTCTCGAATACCCCGAATCCCGTTATAGCGACCTTGTCGCCTTTTGCGACGGCGGCCTGGATGGTGTCGAGCACCGCGTTGAGCGCTTCGGTCGCGGTCTTCTTGTCGCCCATCCGAGTCGAAATCGCGTCGATCAGGTCACGCTTGTTCATTCATCACTCCTGCGGTTCCCCCAACGGGAGGTCGCGCGGGCAGGGCAGCCGGCTTCTCGCGACCTCTGATGTGCCTGAAATTAGGCGATCCAGCGTCCCGGCACAATCACATCCGCTTAAAAACGCGGCGTGTCGACGCTGGCATCACTCGTAATGCTACGGGAATAGGAAATTCATCAAGCACAGGGGCTCAGGAAAGACCGGCGCGGCTCCTCGCGGCGACATCGGCGAGGAACCGGTTGAGCCGCCGGGCGATGCGCCGCCCGTCGGCGCCGGGTGCCTTCATCGCGTCGCATATGGCAGCGAATCTGCGCTGCAAGCGGATCCGGTCGCCGCCGGCAAGGTCAGCGGAGCCGAGAAGGCGTTGCGCCATGAGCAGCCTGCCGGCCATCCCATCGGGCAGCCGGTCACACCAGAAAGGTGGCATCTCGAATCGCCCAACAAGGCGGCCCCGGGCTCGCACATCTCGTCGGCAAATATCAACGGTCAGCAGAATCCCGCGGTCAGAATTGACCATAGACTGTAGCTCAGCCACCGTTTGCGGTGGAAGCCGCACGAGCAGAATGCCAGCGTTTATCGGGTTATGACCGTGTGAATCCGGCGACTCAGCCGATATGACGACTTCGGGCCTGAGTCCTCCCGATTCGTTAAGTACAAGAGGCGCCGAAGACCAGCAGCCAGGCCCGACGATCAGGATTGCCGGCCGGCCCAAGTCATCGCCGGAGGCGTGATCACGCCGCGCCAGGACGACCCGGCCGGTCAGCGAACTGAACGGGCTCCCTTCCATGCTGGCCAGCATCTGCCGACCGTATCGTTCCCGCGACAGGGGCACCTCGGTCCCCCGGCCCACTGGCGGCAGATGCTCTCCGGCCGCCCGGTAGTGTCCACTCTGTAGGTTTGCTGTGGGCACAGGGGTGTTGGTCTGACGCTGGCCCGCCGCATGCGACTATGGTCTGGCTCCCGAGTCACGAGGTCATCAGCATGAAGGTTGCCGTTGTCAAGGAGACAGCGCCGGGCGAGCGCCGGGTGGCGCTGGTGCCCGAGGCGGTGACCAAGCTGCGCGCGGCCGGCCTCGAGGTGCTGGTGGAGGCCGGCGCCGGTGATGGCGCCTGGCTGAGCGACGACGCGTTCACCGAGGCGGGCGCCAGCATCGTGGCCGGCACCGAGGCCGCGGATAATGCAGACGCGATCGTGATGGTGGGCAGGCCCGATGAGGCGGCGATCGCCCGCTTCCGCCAGGGCCAGGCGGTCTTCGGCATGCTGGCGCCGCTCGCGGATCCCGGCTTTGCGCGGCGCCTGGCCGAGACCGGCGTCACCGCCGTCAGCCTCGACCTGATCCCGCGGACACTGCCAAGGGCACAGCAGATGGACGCGCTCACCTCGCAGGCGAACATCGCCGGCTACAAGGCCGCCGTGCTGGCCGCCGACACGTTCGGGCGATTTTTCCCGCTGCTGATCACCGCCGCGGGCACGGCGAGGCCGGCCAGGGTGCTCGTTCTCGGCACCGGCGTGGCCGGCTTGCAGGCCATCGGCACGGCGCGCCGTCTCGGCGCCGTGGTCAGCGCCTACGACGTGCGCCCGGAGACCAAGACCGAAGCGGAGTCGCTCGGCGCGACGTTTATCGAGCTGACGTCGGTGGGCCCGGCCAGCGGCGAGGGCGGATACGCCCGGGCGCTGACGGAGGAGGAGCGCCAGGCGCAGCAGGACGAACTGGCCGGCCACATCGCCAGGCACGATGTGGTCATCACCACCGCGCAGGTACCGGGCCGTCGGCCTCCGCTGCTGGTCAGCGGAGACGCGCTCAAGGCAATGGCGCCGGGCTCCGTGATCGTCGACATGGGCGCAAGCGCGCTCGGCGGCAACGTGACTGGATCGCGGTCCGGCGAGACGGTCGTCACCGAGAATGGCGTGACCATCGTCGGCGCCGCGAACCTGGCGTCGACGATGCCAGCGGCCGCCTCGGCGATGTACGCGCGCAACATGAGCTCCCTGTTGCTGTACCTGGTGAAGGACGGCGCTCTCGCCGTGGACCTCTCCGACGACCTGCAGCGGGGTGTCGTGATCACCTACGAGGGCCGGGTGGTTCATCCCGCCCTGGCTGATGCTGCTGGAGGTCCCGCCGATGTCGACGGCGCTTCTGACTGACCTGGTCATCTTCGTCCTCAGCCTCTGGGTGGGCTTCGAGGTGATCAGCAAGGTCCCGGCCACACTGCATACGCCGCTGATGTCGGCGGCCAACTCCATCCACGGGATCGTCCTCGTCGGGGCCATGCTGATCGCGGCCACCACGAACAGCTGGATCGGCTACGTGATCGCGTTCCTCGCCGCGGTGTTCGCCTCCGCCAACGTCGTCGGCGGCTACGTGGTCACCGGCCGGATGCTCAAGATGTTCCGCAAGCGGCCCACAGCGCCGGCCGCCACGCAGGCGCAGCCGGCGGCCACGCAGGCGCAGCCGGCCGCGGCGCGGGACGGCCAGTCGTCATGAGCGGGTTCGGCTTCGGCACCCAGCTGATCTACGTGCTCGCGGCGTCGTGCTTCGTGCTCGGCCTGCACCTGATGAACAACCCCGCGACCGCGCGCCGCGGCAACCAGTTCTCCACCGCCGGCATGGTGATCGCGATCGCCACCACCCTTGCGCTGATCGCCCACGCTGGCGTGATCACCGCCACCGGCTGGACGGTGATGCTCGTCGGCGCGCTGATCGGCGGCGGCGTCGGCCTCTACGCGGCACGCACCGTGCAGATGACCGCGATGCCGCAGCTGGTCAGCATGTTCAACGCGGTGGGCGGCGGCGCAGCGGCGCTGGTCGGGATCCACGACTACATCCGCGTGGCCAGCGCCGCGGTCGGCCCTGCGGAGTCCATGACGATCACGACGCTGCTCGACGTGATCATCGGGTCGGTGACGTTCTCCGGGTCGATCATCGCGGCCGGCAAGCTCCAGGGCGTGATCACCTCCGCACCGGTCACGTTCCCCGGGGCGCGCGCGGTCAACCTGGCGCTAGCCGCGGTGGGCCTCGCAGCCGGCGGGTACGTCATCTCCACCCCGAGCCTGGCGGGCCTGTGGATCGTGGTCGTGGCGTCCCTCGTGTTCGGCGTGCTCATGGTGATGCCCATCGGCGGGGCCGACATGCCGGTAGTGATCTCGCTGCTGAACGCGTTCACCGGCACGGCCGTGGCCATGGCCGGCTTCGTCATCGGCAACTGGGCGCTGATCATCGCGGGCGCCCTGGTCGGGGCGTCCGGCGGGATCCTGACCAAGCTCATGGCCGACGCGATGAACCGCTCGATCACCAACATCATCGTGGGCGGGTTCGGCACAGGCGACGCGGCTCCGGCAGCCCTGGCGGTCGCGGGAGCAGGCGTGAGGGCGATCGCCGCCGACGACGCCGGCATCCAGCTCGCCTACGCCGGGAAGGTGATCATCGTGCCGGGCTACGGCCTCGCGGCGGCGCAGGCACAGCACGAGGTGGCCGAGCTCGCCGACGTGCTGGAGTCGCACGGCGTCGACGTGAGCTACGCGATCCACCCGGTGGCCGGCCGCATGCCCGGGCACATGAACGTCCTGCTGGCCGAGGCCAACGTCCCGTACCCGCAGCTCAAGGAGATGGACGACGTCAACCCGGAGTTCGCCCGCACCGACGTGGCGCTGGTGATCGGGGCCAACGACGTCACGAACCCAGCCGCACGCCGCCCGGGTACCGCGATCTCCGGCATGCCGATCCTGGACGTGGACCAGGCCAAGAGCATCATCGTGATCAAGCGCTCCATGGGCCACGGCTACGCGGGCATCGACAACGAGCTGTACACCAACCCCAAGACCAGCATGTACTTCGCCGACGCCAAAACCGCGCTGGCCCAGCTGACATCCGCCGTGAAAACCCTCGTCGGCTGATCAGGCCCCAGCAGTCACCCGATCCGGGTGATCTGTCGGTGGCTGAGGCCATGATGGCCATGACGCGGTCGCGGCGCAGAACAGGCCGCTCGTCCTTACGAGGCGGCCGTCCGTTGACAAGCTGGCCGGAATCCACCGAGCAGGGGTGAGGCCATGCCCAGCATTTCGCACGAGGCTCCGCTGGAACTGCTTCGCGGCGACCCCAGGCTGGCTGCGGTCCTCCTCCGTGGCTTGGGAGTGGCGGTCCCGGGAGGCACCAAGGCCGCCATGGCGCCTTCCGACCTGACCGCGAGCGTACCGACCGAGTTGCGGGCCGACGCCGTGGTCATGCTGTCCGGCGCAGACGGTGCCCAGCTGGCCGTGGTCGTAGAGATCCAGCTGCGATACGACGATCGGAAGCGCTTCAGCTGGCCGTCGTACCTGACTCAGGTCCGGGCGGCCCATCGCTGCCCAGCAGTGCTGTTAGTGATCTGTCTGAACACCGAAACCGCCACCCGATGCCGCGTGCCCATCGTCACCGGCCACCCCGGTTTCGACCTGGTCCCGCTGGTGATCGACTCGGTCACAATTCCCGACCCGCGCGGCCTCACGGCAGCGACAGCAGGACCGGAACTGGCCGTGCTAGCTGTGCTGACGGGCGCGCTCGACCTGAGCCAGGACAGTGCGCGCAGACTAGTCCTGGCCAGCCTGGCAAACCTCGATGAAAGCCGACTGGCGACCTACACTGTGCTCGTCCGGAGTGCCGCATCCGAGTCGGCGCGGCAGGCACTGGAGGACCTGATGACCACCAAGTTCAGCGACGACTTCGTAGACCGATTCCTCGCTGAAGGCGAGGCCAAGGGCAGAGCTGAAGGCAGAGCTGAAGGCGAAGCCACAGGCGAGGCACGCGTGATCTTGCGCGTGCTGGCCGCCCGGAGCTTGGAGGTGTCAGACAAGGTCCGGGAGCAGGTTCTGTCATGCACTGATACCGGTCAGCTCGAGACCTGGGCCGACCGAGCTGCGACCGCAACCTCCGTCGAGGAAGTCTTCGGCACCTGATCCAGTACCCGACATGGCGGGCTGAGCCGAGCGCCGACTGCTGCCCCGTGACATAGGCCGGTATTTGCCCCTAGCCTGGCGATGACGTTTCAGTAACCGCCAGAACGCAACGTCGGCGGTTGGCAGGCAGCCGGCAGCGAAGGAACGGTGCGGTGCGGACAGATCAGCCCCGGGTTGCCGACGGCCTGGCGGACGTCAGGTCGTTACCGGAGCGGTCAGGCGACCGTGAAGAACTCCGGCAGCGGCTACAGCGACTCCCGCCCGGCCATCCATCTTCGCCAGTCGAAGCCGACGGCACGCCGAGGCCGCCCGAGCCCGGACTACGCTGCCGCGACTCCCCCAATGCGCAGTTCCCGCGTGAGGCGGACCCGCCACCGCTGACCGACGCCGAGCACGCCGAGCACGTCAAAGAGGTTCGGGCGCGGTTAGAACGAGCTCGGGCCGACGGCCTTGCCACTGAGGTCCGCTATGTTACCGATCCCGACGCAGAGACCTGGGCTCCTGAGCGCCGCGTAGGCCATAACGCAATCATTACCCACATTTATGAGGCGGCTGGTGGTGTGCCGTGCGAACGGCGATCAATCCTGGCGGGCGGCCTACCCGGGGCGGGCAAGACCACGGTTCTCGAGCAACACGCGGGTATTGACCGGACTCGGTTCCTGACGATCAATCCCGACGAGATCAAGAGCGAGATGGCCAAACGCGGCATGGTCCCGCAGGTCCCCGGCCTCACCCCGATGGAAGCTTCCGACCTAGTACACGAGGAGTCCTCGCACATCGCCAAGCAGCTCGCGCTGCGGGCAATGCCTGAGGGCAAGAACATTATCTGGGATATCACGATGTCGTCGCGAGATTCGGTCGAGCGGCGGATCAACACTATGCGGATGTCCGGGTACCAAAGGATCGAGGGAATCTTCGTCGACATCCCGGTCGACGTCGGTGTACATCGATCGGACGCGCGGCATCGCGAGGGCCACGACAGCTACCGTTCTGGGTACGGCGAAGGCGGAAGGTTCGTGCCGGCTGAGGTCATAGCTGCCCAGGCGGACCCCGACTATGGCAGCTGCAATCTCAGGACCTTCGAGCAGATCAAACCGCACCTGGACGCCTGGTTGCAGTATGACAACTCGGTCGATGGTCAGCATCCGGTCCTAGTCGATTCCGGTGGAAGAGAAAGGGACGAGGACACGCAATGACCAGCGAGGTCTCTGAAATGATCAACGCACTGCGAGACGGGATCATGACCCTGGACCAGGTGGCGCAGCAGTTTCGCGAGCGCAAGTGGCCGCGCCGCGGGCGGAAGCCTCCGACCAGCTATCTGGAAATGGCCGCCAGAACGCAGGAAGATCCCGAAGCCTATGACCCTGAATCATTCGATGATGTGACAGCTGCCTACCATCGCGGCGAGTTGTCGGACCGTGAGTATGACACTCTCGCCGAAGCCATGGCAGAGTCGAAACGGGCCGAGGATCGGCGACTTGAAGACTCGGGCGGCCCGTCATGAACTCGACTCCGCGATCACGTGCCGCAAAACCGCAGTCAGCTTCTCGTGAAGCGGCACTATGCGCATCCGCACGTTTCTAGCTGGTCAGGGGAGTCGCAAGCGGCGTTCAGGCGGTTCGTGCTGGTCGCGCGAAGCTTGGACTTCCCGGCAAACCAATTCCAGGTATTCGAGCACTTCGTTCATCCGTTCCCAACTCATGTACTGCCGCAGTTGGGCGAGCGAGAAGTAGCGTTGCCGAGGACCGTCTTGCGTTACCCACTCGCAGCAGACGGTTAGCCGCGTGATCTCTCCCTGGCTGGTGTGCTCGCTCATTGGGAGCGGTCCATCTGGATCAGACGCAAGAGACCTTCCGGTGTCTCGTCCAGCAGTACGTCGTGGTCGTCAGCGCGGCGCTCCGCTTGGAAGCAGCCGTCAGAGTAAGTGATCTTGTAGCTGCCGCTCCAGTAGCGGCTAAGGACAACGACTGCCAGTTCGATCCAGACCTCCATGGTGTTCAACCATATAGCTATTGCATAGCACTTACATAGCTTTCTAAGCGGTTTGCACAGCTTAGCCTCTGGTTACGCTCACCCCATGTCAGGTCATTCCGACATCGAGGCCGAGGGCGGCAGTGACGCCGAGCTGGCCTACATGCGTGTGGCCAACGACATCGAGAGCCGGATCAAATCGGGCGAATTGCGCCCTGGCGCTCGACTCCTTCCCGAACGGGAGCTTGCTACCTACTACGGCGTGGCTTACCTGACGGTGCGCCGTGCAATGAAGGTGCTCCGAGGACGCGGCCTGATCAATACCATGCACGGCCGTGGCACATTCGTGGCCGATCGCTCCGAGAGCTAGCTGCGACCGCTTCGCACATACGAGCGATACTGACTCTTACAGGTGGCGCACAGGTTCCCAGCCCGCCATCTGGGCCGGAGAACACCAGAGGGCCGGAAGGGAGGGAACCCGTGAGCACGGTGGATGCGGAACTCGAGATCGCGGAGCCTAGCGTTCAGGGTTCTGATCTCGAGGTGACGGCTGCGCGTGAGGCACGCGTCGGGGAAATGACCGTGCGCAGGCTGCTGCCCCTGCGGCTGCGGCGCAGCGTCGGGGCGTGGTGCTTCGTCGACCACTACGGGCCGATGTCGGTGGACGGGGTGGCCGGCATGCGGGTGCCGCCGCATCCTCACATCGGGCTGCAGACCGTGACATGGCTGCTCTCGGGCAACGTGCTGCACCGGGACAGCCTGGGCAGCGAGCAGATGATCAGGCCGGGTCAGCTGAACCTGATG
>JASHQP010000221.1 GCA_030039095.1 Streptosporangiaceae bacterium | reverse complement strand
GTCGCGCACGCCGGCGTCGATGACCACGCCACGGACTCCGCGTGCCAGCAGGCTGCTGGCCAGCAGGTCGCCGACGTAGCCGTCGTCGCACGGGCTGGTCGGGGTGACCACGAGGACGTCGCCGGCCTGCGCCTGCTCCACGGCGATGTGGATCGACCAGTTGTCGCCCGGCGCTACCTCGCAGGTGAGCGCGTTGCCCGCGATGCGCGCTGGCCGGAAGATCGGGCGGATGTCGGCCCGCAGCAGCCCGGTCCGGCCCTGGGCTTCGTGCACCGTCGCCACCCCGGCGGCCGCCAGGCCGTCGACGACCTCGAGGCCGGTTCGGGGGGTGTTCCGTACGACTACCGGCACCTGGGTTCTCCTCTCGATCTCCCGCTCAATCTCCCTCTCGATCCCCGCTCAATCCCCCGCGGGCTCGATCCCCGCTCAATCCCCCGCGGGCATGGTAGCGAGCAGGTCTCTGAGGACGGCAAGCTCGGTCGGGCTCGGTGGCGCCACCTCCTGCAGGCCCGCCGCTACCCGCAGATCCCAGCCGGTCCGCTCGCTGACGTCGGCGGCGCTCACCCCCGGGTATACCGCCGTGAGCACGAGCTCGCAGCTCTCCGGGTCCGGCTCGAGCACACCCAGGTCGGTGATGACCCGCTGGGGCCCCGCGCCGGCGAGGCCGAGGTACTCCCTGCTGCCCGGGCCGTCACCGAAGCCGGCCGAGGTGACGAAGTCCACCCGCTCCACGAACTTCCGGCGGGACTGGCGTGCGATCACGATCACCTCCCGGCAGCACGCGGCGATCTCCGGCGCGCCTCCGGCACCCGGCAGCCTGACCTTGGGCTCGGCGTAATCGGCGCCGATGACCGTGGTGTTGATGTTGGCGAACTTGTCGATCTGGGCCGCGCCGAGGAAACCGACGTCGATCCGGCCGGGCTGCAGCCAGTAGTTGAAGATCTCGGGCACGCTGACCACGGTGTCGGCGGTCTCGGCCAGTATGGCGTCGCCGATGGACAGCGGCAGCGAGCCCGGCTTGGCGCCGATCGTGCCCGACTCGTAGATCAGCACCAGGTTCGGCGCGTGCGTGGCCCGGGCGAGGTTCGCGGCCGCGCTGGGCAGATCGATGCCGACGAAGCACGTCATCCCGTCGCGCAGCGCACGGGCCGCGGTCACGGTCATGATCTCGTCTGCCGAGTAACCGTTCACGCCTGCGCCACTCCCCCGTATACGTGCTCGTCGAGCCAGCGGGTGAACACTTCCCGGTCCCGGCTTATCGCGTCCCAGGCCACGTAGAACTCGTTGTCGCGGATCGAGTAGCCCAGCGCGTAGGACGGGTGCGAGCCGCCGGGGGCCAGGGCCACATAGCCGACCGCCCACGCCGGGAGCAGGACCGCCCCGGGCCGCGGCTGCAGCACGTCGACGATCTCCTCGACCGTGATCACCGAGCGCGCCGCCGCGAGCACGGCCTCCTTCTGCACCCCGGTGATCCCCCAGTACTGCACGTTGCCGGCCCGGTCGGCCTGCTGCGCGTGGATCACGGTCACGTCCGGCCGCAGCGCCGCCACCGCGGCCAGCCGCTCCCCGCTGAACGGGCAGACGATCTCCGCGATGTTCGTCTTGCCCGCCAGGCCGGTGCCGTTGTACCCGCGCAGCACCGCGAACGGCAGCCCGGAGGCACCCGCCACGTAGCGGTTGGCCATCCCCGCGTGGCTGTGCTCCTCGATCTGGAGCGGCCGGGGCCAGGAGTGCTCGACCGCGTCCCGGAACCGGTGCAGCGACCCGACGCCTGGGTTGCCGCCCCAGGAGAACACCAGCTTGCGCGCGCACCCGGCGCCGATCATCTGGTCATAGATCACGTCCGGGGTCATCCGGACCAGCGTGAGGTCCCGCCGCCGCTGCCGGATCACCTCACGCGCTGCCGCGGAAGGGATCAGGTGCGTGAAGCCCTCCATCGCCAGCGTGTCCCCGTCGTGCACGGTTGCGGAGATAGCCTCGCTGAGTGACACGATCGCAGCCACCCCGTAACCGCCTCCTATCCGGCCCCTTTTACTGAAACCATAATGACTTACTGCCGCGATGTGCACATCTGTTCGCTCTCCGAATGAGGCTCAGGAGGCCCGTTGTCCCTCGATGACTTTCCCCGCTATCCGCTGCTGTTCGGCCCCAGCCCGGTCCACCCGCTCGAGCGCCTCTCCGCGCACCTGGGCGGCACGGCGATCTGGGCAAAGCGGGAGGACTGTAACTCCGGTCTCGCCTTCGGCGGCAACAAGACCCGCAAGCTCGAGTACCTGGTGCCCGAGGCTCTGGCTCAGGGCGCTGACACGCTGGTCTCGGTCGGCGGGGTGCAGTCCAACCACACCCGGCAGGTCGCGGCCGTCGCCGCCCGGCTGGGCCTGCGCGCCGTGCTGGTCCAGGAAAGCTGGGTCAACTGGCCCGACTCGGTCAACGACCGGGTCGGCAACATCCTGCTGTCCCGGATCATGGGCGCCAACGTGCGGCTGGTCGACGCCGGCTTCGGCATCGGCTTCTCCAGCAGCTGGGAACGGGCGATCGAGGACGTGCGGATGCAGGGCGGCACCCCGTACCCGATCCCGGCCGGCGCCTCCGACCACCGCCTCGGCGGCCTCGGCTTCGCGAACTGGGCGCAGGAGGTGCAGCAACAGGAGCAGCAGCTCGGGGTGTTCTTCGACACGATCATTGTGTGCAGCGTCACCGGCTCGACGCAGGCCGGCATGATCGCCGGGTTCGCCGGCCAGCCCCGGCCGCGCCGGGTCATCGGCATCGACGCGTCCGCGAAGCTCGCCGAGACCCGGGCCCAGGTCGAGAAAATCGCCCGCAACACCGCCGCGCTCATCGGCCTCGGCCGGGAACTGCGCGACGACGAGATCACCGTGCTGCCCGGCTGGGCCGGGGACTACTACGGCATCCCGGTCTCCTCGACGCTCGACGCGATCCGGCTCACCGGAAGCCTGGAGGGCGTGATCATCGACCCGGTCTACGAGGGCAAGTCCATGGCCGGGCTGATCGGCCTGGTGCGCACCGGCGAGATCGGAAGGGACTCCACGGTGCTGTACGCCCACCTCGGCGGCCAGCCCGCGCTCAACGCCTACAGCGCCCTGTTCACGTAGGGGCGGTCCGGTGGCGGGACTGGACACCCTGGGGCCCGAACGCTGCGTGAGAGGCTAATCGGGTGCGGATCGGCTTGCTCGGCGCCTTCGAGGCCCGCGACGACGCTGGGCAGCCGGTCCAGATCCCTGGCACGCGGCTGCGGACGCTGCTGGCCCGCCTGGCGCTGGACCAGGGCCGCCTGGTCACCACGCAGTCCCTGGTCGACGCGATCTGGGGCGAGCGGCCGCCGTCCGGCGCGTCCAACGCGCTGCACTCGCTGGTGTCCCGGCTGCGCCGCGCGCTGCCGCCGGACGACGTCACGACTGTCGAGTCGCTGCCCGCCGGCTACCGGCTGGCGGCGGCGGGTGAGGCCACCGACGTCGCGCAGTTCGAACGTCTGGCGGCCGAGGGCCGGGCCTGCCGGGACGCGG
>JASHQP010000220.1 GCA_030039095.1 Streptosporangiaceae bacterium | reverse complement strand
AACAGATGGTGCAGGCTGGGCGCCTGCTGAGACGGCGCGACCAGGCTGGCGGGGTTCGGCAGCGGCAGCAGCGGGGCGAGCACCGCGGCCAGCACCAGCAGCACCGCGAGCACCGTGGCGGTGAACCCCAGCGGGTCGCGACTCGCCGCGAGGCGGAAGCGCGCCGCCAGCACGCCGCGGCGGCTCGGCAGCGGGGGAGCCACGGCTTGCGTGCGGACGGTGCCGGCCGTCATCGCGACCAGATCTGGCGGATCCGCGGGTCGAGCAGCGCGTGTGCGATGTCGACGAGAAGGTTGACGACGAGGTAGGTGACGGCGACGAGAAGGACCACGCCCTGAATGGAGGGGACGTCCTTCTCCTGGATGCGCGCGACGAGGAAGCTGCCAAGCCCGGGTCGCCCGAAGATCACTTCGATCGCCACGGCGCCGGCCAGCAGGTACCCGACTTGCAGGCCGACGATGGTGACGGTGGAGGCGATCGCGTTGCGCAGCGCGTGCCGCCACAGCAGGACCCACCCGGAGCAGCCCTTGGCGCGCGCCACCAGCATGAAGGGGCGTCCGTACACCTCGATGAGGTTGTTCCGCAGCAGCCTGGTGATGATCGCGGCGAAGCCCCAGCCCAGCGCGATGGCCGGCAGGATGATGGAGTCGGCCGAGCCGGTTCCGAGCGCCGGCAGCAGCCGCAGCTTCACGGCGAACAGCAGGATCAGCAGGATCGCCAGCCAGAAATACGGGATCGCGACGCCCAGCACGGAGATGCCGGTCGCCACCTTGTCGATGACGCCGCCGGGGCGCACGCCCGCGACGATGCCGAGCGGAACGCCGACACCGATCGCGACCACCAGCGCGGCGATCGTGAGGTTGATGGTGTACGGGAGCTGGCTGGCGATCTCGGACGCCACCGTCTGCTGTGAGCTGTACGAATAGCCGAGGTTGCCGTGCAGGAGCTGGACCAGGTAGCGCCAGTACTGATCCGGCAGGGAGCCATTCAGGCCGAGCTGTTTATCGAGCGCGTCGATCTGGCCAGGCGTCGGGCTGGAGCCGAACAGCAGGATCTGTGCCGGGTTACCCGGGATGACGTGCAGGATCAAGAACACCAGCACCGTGATGCCAAACAGCACCGGCACGGTGACGAGAAGCCGCCGCACGATAAAGCTGATCATGGCTGGTGCCTCGGCTGCACAGTCAGACCGTCACCTGGTGATACAGCGGCTGGGCGGTCAGGTCGAATTTGATGCCGCTGACGTCCGGCTGGGTCACCAGGATGCTTTCCAGGTTGTAGATCGGGATGATCGTCGCCGACTGGGCCAGCGTCAGCGCGATGGCCTGGTATTTCGCGACCCGTGAGGCATCGTTGGTGTCGGCGTTGGCTGCCGCGATCGCGGTGTTGATTGCCGGGTTGTCGTAGTGCTCCCAGTTGAAGCCGGCCTTGATCTGGGTGGAGTTGAAGACGGTGTTGAACAGGTAGGGATCGACGTCGTAGTAGAACCAGTCCGCCAGGTTCTGCTTGCCCTGGTCGTAGGTGGTGGAGACGCTCGGGAATGCCTGGTCGGTAATGACGCTGTGGATGCCGACAGCGTTCATCTGCGCCTGCATCAGCTGCGATATGCCGTCGAAGCCGAAGTTGGCGATGTTGATGAACTGCAGGGTCAGCTGCTGGCCGTCCCGGCTGCGAACACCGCCGGATCCCATCTTCCAGCCGGCGGCGTCGAGCAACTGGCCTGCCTTGGTCGGGTTGTAGCTGTAGAGCGCCTGGTCCGCGGCGTAGCCGGCGCTGACCGGCGTGAGCACGCTGTCGGCGGGCGAGTACAGGCCCTTGAACAGGGTCTCGATGATCGCCTTGTTGTTGATCGAGTACTCGAGGGCCTGGCGGACCCTCAGGTCGTCGGTCGGCGCCTTCTGTGCGTTGATCATGATGCAGTACGGCATGCCCGACGACAGCGCGGTCAGCTTCTTCTTTCCCGAGCTCACGGCGCTAGTGACGTCGCCGGGATTGAGGTTCTGGCCGATCTGGATCTCGTTGGTCGTCAGCGCGTCCGCCTGCGACGAGGGGTCGGGAAGAATGCGGAACGTGATCTGGTCCAGCAGCGCCGGTTTCCCGCCGCCCAGCGGTGTCGGGCTCCAGGCGTAATCCGGGTTCCGCACCACGACGACCTTTTCATTGTTCACGAACTGCTGGAACTTGAACGGCCCGGTGCCAACCGGATGCGTGTCGTACCCGGAACCGTACTTCTTCAGCGCCGCGGGTGAGGAAATGGCGAGCGTGACCTGAGTCATCTCGTTAACGAAGGCCGCATTGGGCGCCGAGAAGACCACCTGCGCGGTGTACGGATCCAGTACCCGGGTCTCGACGTAAGGCCCGAGCGCGCCGATGGCCGACAGTGACTTCGTCGCGGGGTTGACGATGTGATCGAAGGTCGCCTTCACCGCATCGGCATTGAACGGCGTCCCGTCATGGAACTTGACGCCGTGGCGGAGTTTGAACGTGTACGTCTTGGCGTCGGCGGAGACGGTGTAGCTCTGCGCAAGGCCGGGGTAGTACGTTGGGTCGTTCGGGAACTTCCACATCAGCGGGTCGAACATCGTGCTCAGCATCTGAGCGACGCTGACCAGGCCGGTAGCCCCTGGGTCCAGCGAATCCGGATTCTGGAAGACACCCGAAGCCAGGCTCTTCGCCGACGAGGAGCCCGGCGAAGCCGAGCCGGTGCTGCAGCCGGCGAGGGCACCTGACAGGGCGCCGTAGGCGCCCAACGTGACCGCACCGCCGAGGAAGGCCCGCCGTCCGAGAGCTGCCGACGAGATTCCTCTTCGGGACTTCGGCTCCATTCTCCGCCCCTTCCTCCCAGCCAGCGACCAGCACAGTTACGGCGGCGGGCGAAGCGGTCACTACGTGAGCACGCCTCAGCCCAAGACGCCATGCCCGGATTTACGAACGTTCGGTCAATCGTCGTAAATATAGTCACCTGATAGGTGGACGGTACCTCTGGCATTTTCAATGGTCAATACCTGGGGCGTCTTTCCAGTCAAGTGCATCCAGTGGTGTCGCTGCGTCACGGAACGGC
Source organism: Streptosporangiaceae bacterium (assembly GCA_030039095.1). The sequence continues at coordinate 9,567 of JASHQP010000220.1, read as the reverse complement.
CACGGGGTGGTCTGGCCGGCGGCGCGGCAAGGGGCAGACCCAGCCCGGAATCGGTCAATACCGGCATTCCACATAGCAAGCTCGGCGATTACGTCACGCCGATCCGCTGAGCGTGATCAAAGGTTCACCGAGTGTCTACGCGACGGAGTTACCCCCAGCGCCTTCAGGCGCTGATGGATCAGCTCCAGCCTGGCGGCGGTGACGTTGCCGGCATCGAGGTCGGCCAGGGACAGGAACGTCTCGGTGCGCTGTACGCCCTCGATCTGGAAGACGCCGCCCAGCAGCAGCTGGCGCAGGTGCGCATGGTCGCGGAGCCGAAGCCGCACCAGCAGGTCATGCGGCCCGGTGACCACGCTCATCTCCCCGGCCTCAGGCAGCGCCCGCATTGCGGTTATGACCTCGGCCAGGTCCATGCCCGGCCCGACGGTCACCGCCATGTACACGATGACCGGGAAACCGAGGGCTGCCCAGTCGACGTCGACCCGGTAGCCGCGGATAACGCCGCTCCGCTCGAGGCGTGCCAGACGGTCGGCAACAGCAGACGGCGAAACCTCCAGCTTCCGGGCAAGCCCGCGCTGTGACTGGCGTGCATCCGAGGCGAGCTCCGAGAGCAGCGCGAGGTCGACGGCGTCGACCTCGACCTCGGGCGTGGGGTGACTGGTGATGCGGGCCAGCTTGGCCAGGGGAGCCGAGATTGATGTCATCTGCGAGGCCAGAGTCCGCTCGTTGAAATCGGTTGCTGACCGCGGTGACTCCAGAATGCGATCAAATGGGCGCCGGATCATTGTATGTGCAGGCTTTCGTGAGAGATCAGGGCCGCGCAATCTGACGATCCCGACGCGGAACTGCCGTTCTCGCTACCTGCGCCATGAGAGGCCGTCGCCGGGTACAGCGCTTCACGGGCCAAAGCGATAGCGCACGGCATCCGTCACCGGCCCATAGTGCCGGTTGCCAACCCGATCAGCGCGTGCCTCACGGTGAGCTGAGTGCACCTTGACCGGAATATTAATAATCAATATTATCAATAGCCAGCTTGACCGAGTAGCGGCACAGGCCCTGAGGAAGGCAAGCCATCGATGTCCCCTGGCAACGACATGACCGGCCACGTCGCCGTGGTGACCGGCGGGACGCGCGGGATCGGCTTCGGCATCGCGCAGGCCCTCCTCGACGCCGGCGCGTCGGTCGTGATCAGCGGCCGCTCTCCGGACAAGGGCAAGCAGGCGGTTGCGGAGCTCGGCGAGGAGCGGCCCGTGCTCTTCGTGGCGGGGGACGCGCGCATCCAGGCCGATGTCGAGCAGCTGATCGATGCGGCTGCCGGGCGCTTCGGCCACGTGGACATCCTGGTCAACAACGCCGGCGGTTCGAGCGGGTTCGCCGAGGTCGCGGAGCTGTCCGACCAGGCGTGGCGCGAGGCGCAGGACTGGATCCTGAACTCGGCGTTCTGGGCCACGCGCCGGGCGCTGCCGTCCATGGTCGATCGCCACTGGGGCCGCATCATCAACATCTCGTCGGTCGAGGGCAAGATGGTCAAGAAGCCGCTCGCCAGCCACTACGCGACGTTCAAGCACGCCGTGATCGGTTTCACCAAGGCGGTCGCCGTCGAGTACGGGCCGAGGGGCGTCACCGCGAACGCGATCTGCCCGGGCGCGGTCGAGACCGACCTGATGAAGATCACGGGCCGGAAAGCCGCAGAGGCAGCCGGGGTCAGCTACGAGAGCTTCCTTGGCGGCTACGCGGATGAGACGCTGACGAAGAGCATCAACACCGTCGAGGAGGTCGTGGCGATGGCGATGCTGCTGGCCTCGGACGCGGGCGCGGGTGTCACCGGCACCGCGATCAACGTGGACGGCGGTACGTCGCCCTACTGACCCTCCTCCCTTGTCCGGTAGATGGCTCGCACACAGAACCACTCATCTACCGCATAACGGGAAGGCATAGGAGATGACCAGGGTAGAGAACGAAGCCGCGGCCGGCTTCGACCATCCCGAGCATCAGGCCAGGCTCGCCGCGCTCTACCGCGACTTCGACGCGGCCGGCATGACGCCGCTGTGGCGCACCCGCGAGGACCTGATGCCGCCGCATCCCCGGCCGCGCGCGGTGCCGCACCTGTGGCGCTGGGCCGAGCTGTACCCGCTCGCCGCGCGCAGCGCCGAGCTCGTGCCGGTCGGGCGGGGCGGTGAGCGCCGCGCGATCGGGCTCGGCAACCCGGGCCTGCCGGGCGACCCCTACGCCACGCCCACGCTGTGGGCCGCGATCCAGTACCTCGCTCCCCGGGAGAGCGCGCCCGAGCACCGGCACACCCAGTCCGCGTTCCGGTTCGTCGTGGAGGGCGAGGGCGTGTGGACGGTCGTCGACGGCGACCCGGTGGCCATGCGCCGCGGCGATCTGCTGCTCACGCCCGGATGGCACTTCCACGGGCACCACAACGTCTCCGACGCCCCGATGGCGTGGCTCGACGGCCTCGACATCCCGCTCGTCGCCACCATCGATCAGGGATTCTTCGAGTTCGGCCCGGACGAGCCCCAAAACACCTCGACCCCGGATCGCAGCCGTTCCGAACGGCTGTGGGGCGGGCCCGGGCTGGTCCCGGTGTCGGCCGCGGGAAAGCCGCGCCCGGCGTCCCCGCTGATGGCCTACCGGTGGGCGCACACCGACGCGGCGCTGAGCGCGCAGCTCGAACTCGACGCCGAAGGGCATCCCGGGGTTGTGGCGCCGGGTCACGCCGCCGTGCGGTTCACGAACCCGACGACCGGAGGGGACGCGCTCACCACGATGCGGACCGAGATGCACCGCCTGCGGGCCGGCACCGCCACCCCGGCATCCCGCACCACGGCGTCCTCGGTCTGGCAGGTCTTCGACGGCAGCGGCATGGTCACGCTCGACGGCGATCCGCAATTGCTGACACGCGGTGACGTGTTCGCCGTCCCCTCGTGGTGCGAGCTGGCCCTGCACGCCGACACCGGCCTGGACCTGTTCACGTTCTCCGACGCCCCCGTGGTGGAGAAGCTGTCGCTGCTGCGCACGGAGGTCAGCGCCTGACGCGAACACGCCGCGTAGAATCGTGACAGCGCACGGTACACGGGGGAGGACGTTGTGCGAGCCGGGGCCGACTCCGCCGTGCACTCTTCCGGTTCGGCGTTCACCTTCACGGTCGGCGCGGGCGCAACGACGCTGCGCCCGATGATGTGGATGTTCCTTGCGATACTGGTGACGTTCCTGATCACGAGGACCGTGACCAGGCTGATCCGCTCCGGGAGCGGCGGCGGCGTCGGCCTGGGCAACGTCCAGATCGGCGGCACCCACGTTCACCACCAGGTCTTCGGCATCCTGATCATCATCGGCACGGGGATCGTGCTGGTGTCGGCGACGCCGCACGGGGTGGCACTCGACGTCGCCGCCGCCGTGTTCGGCGTGGGCGTCGGGCTGACCGTCGACGAGTTCGCGCTCTGGTTCCACCTCAGGGACGTCTACTGGACCAGCGAGGGGCGGCAGTCCGTCGACGCGATCTTCTGCGTGCTGGTGATAACCGGCGCGCTCATAGGCGGGACCAGCTTCCTCTCCGGGCGGGCCGGCACCGCGGCGTGGTGGTCGTCGCTCGGGTTCCTTGCCGTGGACCTCGCCCTGAGCGTGATATGCCTGCTCAAGGGCAAGGTCGCGACCGGCGTCGCCGGCGTGTTCATCGGCTTCGTGGCCCTGGTGGGGGCCATCAGGCTGGCCAAGCCGGGCTCCTGGTGGGCAGCACGGAACTACACCAGCCGGCCGCGTCGTGCCGAGCGCGCCGCGGCGCGTTACGGCCCGCGCTACCAGGCCCGCTGGAACCGGCTGCGGGACCTCGTGGCGGGCGCGCCCTCCCAGGAACGCCCCGGTCAGCGGACCCGGTAAAAGGCGGTCGGGTACCACCACGGGCCCCACTGGATCCAGCCGACGATCTGCCCGGGGGCGTGCGCGCCAAAGGTCCAGTCGCCGTGCGCGTACAGTTCCACGTGCCCGGGGCCGTAGAACGCCAGATCACCCTTTTGCGGGCGGCTGACCTGGACCAGGAGCTTGCTCGCCAGCATGCCTCCCGTGGTGCGCGGCAGTTTGATCCCGGCGTGCTTGTACGCCTCCATGACCAGGCCGGAACAGTCGTAGCCGCTCGGCCCGGTGCCGCCGTATTCATAGGCCTTGCCGTACTGGGTCCTGGCCCAGTAGAACGCGCGGAGCCGCGCCGGGAGCACCGACCGCGCGGCGGCGGTGCCCTGAACCGAATGAGCCGGCGCGGCGAAGGCCGGGCCGGCGGTGAACGTCAGGGCGATCCCGAAGATCGCGACGAACAGGGACAGGAGTTTGCGATGGTTGCCGAACACCGGCACCTTCCCCGTAGGGGGGGTGCGCTCACCGAAGAACGGCGCATGGTGTCAGCCGGGGGCAGGGGCGGAAACGAGCCGCGGAGCGCCTGACCTCTGCGACGCTAGCGGGCCCTGGAGCATCTGTCCGGTGAATGGCCGATAAATGGCCCGACTGGGCCATGCTCTTGCCGCCCAAAACAGCTCAATTCGATGGGCCGGAACGGTTCGCCGGTGGCGCGGTGTGGTGTGGCTCGGGAATCGGCTCCGGGGGCTGCGCCGGGGCCCCGGCGTCCACGTAACGGCCCCCGCGCAGGAGCGACGCGAGGCCCGCGAGCGCGGCCAGGCCTGCGGCGACGGCGAACACGATCACCAGGCCGTGGTGGAACGGCCCGGAGATCAGGTCGGGGAAGAACGCCCTGCCGGTGAGGGTCCGCTGGCTCGCGGCCGGCAGCTTGGACAGTTCCCCCATCGACGACAGCAGGTGCCCGATCGGGTTCACGCCCAGGACGGACGCGAACAGCGAGGAGACCGGCGGCAGCGTGCCGATCTGGTGCGCGACGTGCAGCGGCACGCCGTGGCGCTGCAGGCCGGTGGTCAGCGTCGTCGGCAGGGTGCTGGCCAGCCCGGCGATCATGAGCGAGAAGAACACGCCGATCGACAGCGCGGTACCGGAGTTCTGGAACGTCGACCGCATCCCGGACGCGGCGCCGCGGTGCCGGGCCGGGACGCTGCCCATGATCGAGGAGGAGTTGGGCGATGCGAACATCCCGCTGCCGATCCCGTTCGCGGCGATGAGCAGCGCGAACGCCCAGTAAGGGAAGTCGACGGGCAGCAGCATCAGGCCGATGAAGCTGCCGCCGAACACGGCCATCCCCGCGCTGGCGATGCCGCGGGAGCCGAAGCGGTCGGACAGGATCCCCGAGGTCGGGCCCGCGATGAGGAAGCCGCTGGTCAGCGGCAGCAGGTAGATGCCGGCCCACAGCGGCGTGTCGCTGTAGGCGTAGCCGTGCAGCGGCAGCCAGATCCCCTGCAGCCAGATGATCAGCATGAACTGCAGCCCGCCCCGCGCGATCGCGGTCAGCAGGCCGGCGATGCTCCCGGCCGTGAACGCCCGGATGCGGAACAGCGCGATGTGGAACATCGGGTCGGCGATCTTGGTCTCGATGACGGCGAACGCCGCCAGCAGCGCCGTGCCCCCGCCGATCAGCGCGATGACCACCGGGTTCGCCCAGCCCATGCTGTCGTGCCCGTAGGGCTGGATGCCGTCGGTGATGCCGATCAGGACCGCGCCCAGTCCGATGGCGAACGTGATGTTTCCCCACCAGTCGATGCGGGCCCGGTGCCGCTCTCCGTTGTCGCGCAGCTTCCAGTAGGCCCACAGCGTCCCGTAGATCCCGACGGGCACGTTGATCCAGAAAACCGCGCGCCAGTCCCACGCGGCCAGCAGGCCCCCGGCGACCAGGCCGATGAACTGGCCGGCCAGGCCGGCGATCTGGTTGGTCCCGAGCGCGAACCCCCGCTGCTCGGCGGGGAAGGCGTCGGTCAGGATCGCGGCCGAGTTGGCCATGAGCATGGACCCGCCGACGGCCTGCAGCACCCGCCAGCCGATCAGCCACAGCGCGCCGCGCCCGCCGGTGTACGGGTCGAACGAGAGCAGCACCGAGGCCGCCGTGAAGACCACGAACCCGGCGTTGTAGATCTTGACGCGGCCGTAGATGTCGCCGAGGCGGCCCAGGGTGACCACGAGCACGGCCTGGACCAGCCGGTACCCCATGATCATCCAGAGCAGGTAGGCGATGTTGCCCGGTGCCAGCGGATCCAGGTGGATGCCGCGGAAGATCGCTGGCAGCGCGATGATGACGATCGACCCGTCGACGGTGGCCATGAACATGCCGGCTGTCGTGTTCGCCAGCGCCACCCACTTGTAGCGGTCCTGGTGTTTGCTCGCCCCCGCCACCGCCATCAGATGCTCTCGGCCAGCCGCTCGAGCAGCGGCGCCGCCGCTGCCAGCAGCCGGATCTCCGCTGGCGTGAAGCCGGCCGAGAGGGCCCTCGCGAGTTGCTCGGTGCGCGCGTTCCGCTTGTCCCGCAGCAGCCGCAACCCGGCCTCGGTGACCGAGAGCACGGCCCGCCTGCCGTCATCGGGGTCGGGGCGCCGCTCGACCAGGCCCTTCGCCTCGAGCGCGCCGAGCGTCGCCCCGATCGACTGCGGGCTGATCTGCTCCAGCTTCGCGAGTGCGCTCGCCGTCGCGGGACCACCGCGGTCGAGCCGCGTCAGCGCGGAGCTCTCGGGCAGCGTGAGCTCGCCGTCGGGCCGCGTCTGGCGCAGCCGCCGCCACAGCAGGCCGATGCTGACCCGGAGCGCCCCGGCGACCTCGTTCACATCCGGTCCGGGCGTCATATTAGTAAGTCTAGACTGATAAGCCTCTCCTTATCAAATTGCCGCGGGCGCGGGACGCGTGGATGCCCGGGGGCGGGGTGTTCACGGAACCGGGTCGTGGCTGGCGGTGACCGAGTGGGTTTCCGTATCCGGGGCAGGCCGGTTGTCCTGCCTGATCGTGAGGCGGCCCTTGCTCATGACGCCGACGCGCTGTGCCTGGCGGGCAAGGCTGGTGTCGTGGGTGACCAGGACGAGGGTGAGCCCGCGTTCGCGCCACAGGTGCTCCAGCAGGCCGATGATCTCGTCGCGGGTGTCCTCGTCCAGGTTGCCGGTGGGCTCGTCGGCGAGCAGCACCTTTGGCTCCTTGACCAGTGCACGAGCGATAGCGGTGCGCTGCTGCTGCCCGCCGGACATCTCCGAGGGCAGGTGCGCGGCGCGGTCGCCCAGGCCGACGGAGTCCAGCGCGGCGGCGACGCGGGCCCGCCGGTCGGCGTGGCCGACCCCGAGCGGGATGAGGGCGGCCTCGACGTTCTCGGCCGCGGACAGCGTGGGGATGAGGTTGAAGGTCTGGAAGATGAACCCGATCTTCTCGGCGCGCAGCGCGGTGAGCTGCGTTTCGCGCAGCGCGCCCAGGTCGGTGCCGTCGAGTTCGATGGTTCCCTCGGTGGGCCGGTCCAGCCCGCCGAGCAGGTTCAGCAGCGTGGATTTGCCGTGGCCGGTGCGGCCCTGCACGGCGAGCCACTCGCCGTCGTCGATCACCAGGTCCAGGTCGCGGACCGCGGGGACGGTACGCCGGCCCTTCTGGTAGAGCTTGGTAACCCCGGTCAGCTTGTACACGAGTGTTCTCCTGTTCGTGAAGGATTGTGCCGGTGTGGGTCAGGCGACCTGCGACAGCGCGTCCACGGGCCGCAGCCTGGCGATCCGCCAGCTTCCGAACGACCCGGCCAGCAGCCCGCCGACCACGGCGAGCAGCACCGCCAGCGCGATCACGCCGCCGGTGATGGACGGGTGCAGCGGCACGGCCAGGACGTGCGACGACCCGCCGGGGACGATGGAATGCACGACGCCCCCGGAGCCGGACGACGACTGGAACGAGTTGGGGCCGGCCCCGCTGGACGACGGGACCGTGGCGGACAGCTTCGGCGCGATCTTGGCGATGATCGCCGCGCCCGCGAACCCGAGGCCGACGCCGACCGCGGCGCCGATGACGCCCATGACCACGGACTCCCCGAGCACCTGGGTGACGATGCGACGGGTCCGCCAGCCGATCGCCTTGAGCGTGCCGAACTCGGCGCCACGCCGGGCGACCGCCGACATCGTCAGCAGGCTGGCCACGGCGAACGCGGCGATCAGCACGAGGATCGCCAGCCACTTGCCGAGATCGTTCGCCAGCTTGGCGGCGTTCGCGACCGACCCGGTCACCTCGCTGGCCAGGCTGGCCGCGGTGGTCACGGTGGCGTGCGGGAGGAGCTTGGCGATCTCGTGCTGCACCGTGGCGATGTCGGCGGCGCTGGCCGCCGTCACGTAGATCATGTTCACCTCGCCGGTCTCGGCGGAACCGCCGGTCTTCAGCGCCTGCGCTCGCTCCAGCGGGAGGTAGATGTCGTTGGGGCTGCTCGCCTGCGACTGCCGGACGATGCCGATGACCGTGAACTTCACGTTGTCGATCGTGACGACCGAGCCGACCTTCAGGTCGTTGCTGGTCGCGTAGCCGGAGTCCACGACGGCGACGTCGGAGTCCGCGTCGGCGGCGGTGAACGAGTGGCCGGAGGTGATCGTCCCGGAACTGAGCGGGCCGAGCGTCAGGTGCGACGTGTCCACGCCGTCGACGCTGAGCGAATTCGGCGTCGGCGGTTGCGAGTCACCGGAGCCGAAGTTCTTCGGGATCGTGACCGTGTTGTCCGTGATCAGGAGCCCGCCAGCCGCGGCCGCCACGTCGTGCAGCCTGGCAACGTCGGCCACGTCCGCCGACTTCATCGGCGAGTACTCCGGCGCCAGGTTCTGGATGGTCTTGCCCGCGGCGTTCTCGCACTTGCCGTTGACGCAGACCTGGGCGCCGCTGGGAGTGATCTGAATCTGGGTGCCACCGCCCGTAGACCCCTGCTTGGCCGACGGGGGCGCCTTGAAGCTCGGCGCCGGGCCGGTCACGGTGACGTCGGTGCCCACCCCGTACAGCGAGGCCAGCACGCTCGACTCGGCCTTCCTCACCCCGGCCGACGCCGAGATGACGGTGACGACCAGGCCGATCCCCACCGCGAGGCCCAATGCGACGAAGATCGCCTGGCGCATTCGGCGGCGCAACTCGCGCCGCAGGTAAGTCGCGAAGAACATCTCTCTCCTATCAGCGATGAAAGGTCTGCCCCGCCCGGCCCGCCCCCGGCCGGAACCCCCGGGCTGGCGCACCGGGCCGGCCAGTGCCGGCCGGCCGGTGCAGATCCCGTTCTACGGAGGCCCCGGTTTCGCGGCGGTTACACGACTTCGGACCCCAGGTCCGCGCCCGGCGACGCTGTTACCCCGGCGCAACCGGAGGTGAGAAACCCTGGTCGCGGCGGGCAGCCCGGCTGGGATTGACGATCGCCAAGAGGAGGCGAGCACCGATGTCGCCCGAGACTTCAGGTCCTGTGGAACTGCACGACGCCGCGTCGCTGGCCGATGAGGGCTGGCCGGAGGACTCGGCGGATGAGCCGGACCCCGGCTGGCCCGACGACGGCGCCGAGGACGAGCGGGATCCCGACTGGCCCGACGACTGGCCCGACGACGGCGGGGATGACCCACCGTGGCGGCGGGCCGCGCCTCCCGCCGCCTACGGCCAGGACGGCGGGCCCGGCCCGCCGGGGCGCCCGGGCTTGCGCCCGCTCGC
>JASHQP010000219.1 GCA_030039095.1 Streptosporangiaceae bacterium | reverse complement strand
CGACCACCCGGCGGGCTGACCGCCTCGCGTCGCTGAAGGAGCGCGGCGTCGACCACCCCCTGCTCGACAGCGGCGAGATCGCGCCCGCCGTGCGCGATCTGTACCCGGGCGGCGTCGACGTCGCCCTTGATCTAGTTGGCACGCCGACCCTGCCCGACACCCTGCGCGCGGTGCGCGTGCACGGCACGGCCTGCTTCGGCGGCAGCCTCTCCAACCAGTGGACGGTGCGGGACTTCTCCCCGAACGAGTACCTGCCGAAGGGCGTGCGCCTGGCGGGCTACTTCGGCGATGCCGAGGACCTGCCTCGCGAGGTCTTCCAGGAGATCCTCGACGCGGTCGCGGCCGGCCAGCTGGCGTTTCCGGTGGACCGCGTCTACCACGGCCTGGACCAGGTACGGCAGGCCCACGACGACATGGAGCACGACCGCGCCACCGGCAAGCTCGTCGTCCGCGTCCGGCGGCAGTAGCGCCTCCGGGCAGCGCTAGGGAGCTCTCCTCAGCCGGTCTGGACCCCGACGCCGCCGACCGTGCGCTTGCCGCGCCGCAGCACCAGGAACCTGCCGTGCAGCAGGTCGCTGCGCAGCGGAACCGCGTCCTGGTCGGTCACCTTGGCGTTGTTCAGGTAGGCGCCGCCCTCGGCGATGGCCCGGCGGGCCGCTGACTTGCTCGGCACGATGCCGGTCCCGGCCATCAGCTCGGCGACCGGCGGCAGTGCGTCGCCAGGCGCCGACAGCGTCACCGACGGCACCTCGGCGAGCGCGGCCGCCAGGGTCTTCTCGTCCAGCGCCCGGAGGTCTCCCTGGCCGAACAGCGCCTGGCTCGCGGTCACGACCCGGGCGTACTCCTCGGACCCGTGCACCAGCGTGGTCAGGTCCTCGGCGAGGATGCGCTGGCCGATCCGCGCCGCGGGGCGCTCGGCGGTCTGCAGCTCCAGGTCCTCGATCTCCTCGCGACTGCGGAACGTGAATACCCGCAGCAGCCCGGGCACCTCGGCGTCGGACCTGTTGATCCAGAACTGGTAGAACGCGTACGGGCTCATCAGCTCCGGGCTCAGCCAGACGGCCTCCCCCTCGGTCTTCCCGTACTTGGTGCCGTCCGGCTTGGTGATCAGCGGGATGGCCAGCGCGTGCACCGAGTCGCCGGTCACCCTCCTGATCAGGTCAACGCCGGCCACCAGGTTCCCCCACTGGTCGCTTCCGCCGACCTGCAGCGAGCAGTCGTACCTGCGGTGCAGCTCCAGAAAGTCGTTGGCCTGCAGCACCTGGTAGCTGAACTCGGTGAAGCTGATCCCGCCCGACTCGAGCCTGGCCTTGACCACCTCACGGGACAGCATCTGGTTCACCGGGAAGTGCCTGCCGATGTCGCGCAGGAAATCCAGCGCCGACAGTTCCGCTGTCCAGTCCAGGTTGCTGACGGCCACGGCGCTCGCCGGGCCCGGTGCGAAGTCAAGAAACTGGCCCACCTCGGCCCTGATCCGCTCCACCCAGCCGGCGACCACCTCGCGAGAGTTCAGTACCCGTTCCACGGACTTGCCGCTGGGGTCGCCGATAAGGCCTGTGGCCCCGCCGACAAGGCCGATCGGCCGGTGGCCGGCGAGCTGCAGGCGCCGCATGGTCAGCAGCAGCACCAGGTGGCCGATGTGCAGTCCCGGGCCGGTCGGGTCGAAGCCCGCGTAGAACGTGACCTGGCTGGTGTCCACGGCCTTGCGCAGGTCCTCCAGATCGGTGGACACGGCGATCAGGCCGCGCCAGCTCAGGTCGTCGATGATGTCGGTCACTGCGATCTCCAGAGGAAGCTAGGCCATTGGGGCCGGGGAGAAACCGGGTGTCCCGCTTGCCGAGGCACCGTTTTGTCAGTCATGGCCGGCATGCTGGAAGCATGAGAACGGCGTACCGGTGGCGGGCATATCCCGATCAGGCACAGCAGGCGGTGCTGAACCGCACGTTCGGCTGCGTGCGGGTGGTGTGGAACCGCGCAATGACCGCCCGACTCGAACGATTTGCCACCCAGCACAAAGGCACCTCGTACGCGGAGACCGACCGGGCGCTGACTGCTATGAGGAAGGACCCCGGCGTCTCGTTCTTGAACGAGGTGTCCTCGGTGCCTCTGCAGCAGACGCTCCGCCACCAGCATCAAGCCTTCGCCGCGTTCCTCACCCATCGCGCCCGCCACCCGAGGTTCAAGTCTCGGGAGTCCCGCCAGTCCGCGCACTACACCCGTCGCGCGCTTACCATGCGCGGCGGGGTGTTGCGTCTGGCGAAGATGGCTGAGCCTCTGAGGTTCGCGTGGTCGTGGCCGGAGGTAGACCTGACCGACCCTGACCCCACAACGGTAGTGGTGTGCCGGGAGCCGGACGGGCGCTGGTATGTGACCTTCGCCACCGACGGCAGGGCTCCGCAGCCCCTGGAACCGACCCGATGTGCTGTCGGCGTCGACCTGGGACTCACGGAGTTCGCGGTGACCAGCACCGGAGAGCGGATCCCCAATCCCAAGCATCTGAAGGCCAAGGCCAGCAGCCTGGCCCGTTATCAGCGGCGGCTGGCCCGCTGCAAGAAGGGATCTGCGAACCGGGCGAAGGCGAAGATGAAGGTCGCCCGCGCGCACCGGAAGGTCCGCAATGCAAGGAAAGACTTCCTGCACCGCACAACCACGCGACTTGTTCGCGAGAACGACATGATCGCGATCGAGGACCTTAACGTATCCGGCATGGTCCGCAACCGGCACCTGGCCCGCGCGATCAGCGATTGTGGCTGGGGCGAGTTCCGGCGCCAGCTCGAATACAAGTGCCAGCGGTACGGCCGCCGGCTCGTGGTCATCGACCGCTGGTACCCATCTAGCAAGACCTGCTCGGCTTGCGGGTACCTGCTCACGGAACTGAGCCTTTCCACCCGGACATGGCAATGCCTGTCCTGCGGCACCCAGCACGACCGGGACGTCAACGCCGCTAAGAACATCCTGGCCGCTGGTCAAGCGGTGGCTGCCTGCGGAGCTGATGTCAGTCATTCCGGGACCTCCCGGGTGCAATCGGCCGTGAAACAGGAACCCCTGCCCGCGAGGGCTGGAATCCGCGCACTTCAAGGTGGGGAGTAGTCAATCGAGAATCGTCCCATCTCCGGGCTTGAAAGCGGTAACTGGTTTTGCCTGTCCCCGGCGCGGAGCGTAGGCACGGTAGGCGGAAACAGCGGGATCGCCCGCGATCCAGAAACGCCAGGCTACGTCCGCCGCACGGCTGACGCCGACCCTGGGACCGGCGGCGATGTCCGCGGCGGGAACCGGCTTCGCCCGGGCCAGCACCCGCAGCGGTGACGCAGGCACGCACACGTCGGCGCCGTTCTGCGACCGGCCGATGTCGAGCGCCTCGCAGAGCAGCGCCGGGCCGCGTGCCAGGTCTGTTTCGCGAGGGACCACCCCCGACCGGCGATTGCCGGCCCGCCGCGCGGCGGCCAGCTGCGCGCCGTCGACGACCTGCCCGGCACGCAGCAGGACCGCGGACGCGTGGCCCTCCGGCTGGCAGACCAGATTCACGCAGAAGTGCATGCCGTACGTGAAGTAGACGTATGCGCAGCCGGGCGGGCCGTACATGACCGCGTTACGTGGGGTCGGTCCCCGGAACGCGTGCGACGCGGGATCGCTCTCGCCCTGGTACGCCTCGACCTCGGTCAGCCGGACCGTGACCAGTCCCTCAGCGGTCTCATGCGAGAGCAGACAGCCGAGGAGGTCTGGTGCCACCGCCACCGACGGACGGTCGAAGAACTCCCTGGGCAGGAGGTCCGGCTGGGGTGCTGCGCTGCGCGGCAAGGTCCACCACGATCGTGAAGGCAGGACGGCCCGGCCGCAGGGACCGGCGTCGTCGGTGAGGTCAGAAACCGGCCGCGAGCTTACCGGACGCGGCCCCGCCGGCGGCCTGTCACCCGACGGTCCGCCAGCGGCGCGAGCAGGGGGTCAGCGTCATACAGGCCCAGCCGCGGAGCCGGCGCGAGCGTCTCCTCAGCCGCTGGCCCATGCGGCCTGCTCCTCCACGGCGCCTCGCAGCTGCGCGAGCTGCTCGGTCACCCGGGCCGGCGCCGTGCCGCCGGGGCTCTGCCGCGCGGCCAGCGCACCGGGCACGGTCAGCACCTCGCGCACGTCCGGGGTCAGGCGCGGCGACACCTTCGCCAGGTCGGCGTCGCTCACGTCGGCCAGCTCGCACTCGTGCACCTGGCACCAGACGACGAGATGCCCCACGACCTCGTGCGCCTCCCGGAACGGCACTCCGCGGCGGACCAGCAGCTCGGCCAAGTCGGTGGCGAGTGCGTAGCCCGCGGCGGCGCCGGCCGCGATCCGCTCCGCGTTGAACCGCAGCGTGCCGATCAGGCCGGCCATGGCCGGCAGCACCAGCAGCAGCGTGTCCACCGCGTCGAAGACTGGCTCCTTGTCTTCCTGCAGGTCGCGGTCGTAGGCCAGCGGCAGGCCCTTGAGCATCGTCAGCAGGCCGGTGAGCCCGCCGATCAGCCGCCCGGCCTTGCCCCTGGCCAGCTCGGCGACGTCAGGGTTCTTCTTCTGCGGCATGATCGAGGACCCGGTCGCGTACGCGTCGTCGATCTCGGCCCAGCCGAACTCGTGCGACGACCACAGCACGACCTCCTCGCCGAGCCGGGACAGGTGCACGCCGAGCAGCGCCGCGGTGAAGCAGAATTCAGCCGCGAAGTCACGGTCGCTGACCGCATCGATCGAGTTCCCGAACGCGGCGTCGAAGCCGAGTTCGGCCGCAACCGTACCCGGGTCGAGTGGCAGCGACGAGCCGGCCAGCGCCCCGGCGCCGAGCGGGGACACCGCGGCGCGCACGTCCCAGTCCCGCAGCCGGGACCAGTCGCGGTGGAACGCCTGCACGTGCGCGAGCAACTGGTGCGCGAGCAGCACCGGCTGGGCGTGCTGCATATGGGTCATGCCCGGTGCCGGGGTGCCCAGATGCCGCTCGGCCGCCTCGATCAGCGCCGTCTCCAGCTCCGCCAGCCTGCTCGCGATCAGGCGTGCGTGGTCGCGCAGGTACAGCCGCAGGTCGGTGGCTATCTGGTCGTTGCGGCTGCGGCCCGCCCGCAGCTTGCCGCCCAGCGATCCCGCCCGCTCCAGCAGCCCGCGCTCCAGCGCCGTGTGCACGTCCTCGTCCCCGGCCGAAGGGCGGAACCGGCCGCTGCGGCACGCCTCGGCGAGGTCGTCGAGCGCGGCCAGCATCCGGGTCAGCTCGGCGTCGTCCAGCAGCCCGGCCTTGTGCAGCACGCGGGCGTGGGCGCGGGACGCGAGCAGGTCGTAGCCGGCCAGCCGCCAGTCGAACTGGACGCTCACCGACAGCCGGGCCAGCGCCTCGGCCGGCCCCGACTCGAACCGGCCGCCCCACAGCCGGACCGGCGGCGTGCGCTCCTCGTCCTGCTCAGTCACGGCGCTCCTCCCGCCTCCGTAGGGCGCGATGTCCGGACACATGCTAGACCTCGCTTCGATCATGGAAGAGAGGGCCGGGGGGCCTGGACGACCCGGAAGAGGCCGCCGGGGGCCTGGACGACCCGGAAGAGGCCGCCGGGGGCCTGGACGACATGGACGGGGCGGCTCCGGTCACTGGGGACCGCGCCGGTCCGCCAGCCGCAGCAGCGAGTCCGCGAGGTCCTGGCCGCCCGATGGGTCCCTCGCGATTACGAGCACGGTGTCGTCGCCGGCCACCGTGCCGAGGATCGACGGCCAGCCCGCGTGGTCGATGGCCGACGCCAGGAACTGCGCGGCTCCAGCCGGCGTGCGCAGCACCACCAGGTTGCCGCTGGACTCGGCCGTGACCAGCAGCTCGGAGGCGAAACGGGCCAGCCGCGACGACGGCTCCTGACCCAGGCTGGCCGACGGGCGGCCGGGGACGGCCGCTTCGGCAGCCTCGGCCAGGCCGCCGGGCATCGAGCCCGGGCCGCCCGCCTCGCCCGGCAGCGCGTACACCAGGGCGCCGTCCGCGGCGCGCAGCCGGACCGCGCCGAGTTCCTCCAGATCGCGGGACAGGGTGGCCTGGGTGACCCGCACCCCGCGCTGGGCGAGCCGCTCGGCGAGTTCCTCCTGGGACCGGACCGGCGGCTCGGCGTGCGCGAGGATCGCGGCGATCTGCGCGTGCCGCGCGGTCTTGGTGGCCGGGCTGACGGTGCTCACCGGGCCAGCAGCCAGGTCAGCAGGGCCTTCTGGGCGTGCAGCCGGTTCTCGGCCTCGTCCCAGACGACGCTGGCGGGCCCGTCGAGCACCGCGCCGGTGATCTCCACACCGCGGTGCGCCGGCAGGCAGTGCAGCACCACGCACCCGGGCGCGGCGAGCGCCAGCTTGGCCTCGTCGAGCTGGTAGGAGCCGCGCGCGCCGTCCCCGCCGAGCACGGCCAGCCGCTCTGCCTCCTGGTCTTCCTGCCCCATCGACGCCCACACGTCGGTGGCCAGGACGTCGGCGCCCTCGCACGCGGTCTTCGGGCTGGCCAGGACCTCGACGCTGCCACCGGTCCGGTCCGCGATCCGCGACGCGGCTTCGAGGACCGCGGGATCCGGCCGGAACTGCTCGGGCGCGCCGATCCGCACGTGCATCCCGGCGCTGGCCCCGCCGAGCAGGTACGAGTGCGTCATGTTGCTGGACCCGTCGCCGAGAAAGGCGAGGACCAGCCCGGCCAGCCGGCCACGGGCCGCGCGGACCGTCTGCAGGTCGGCGAGCACCTGGCAGGGGTGGAAACTGTCGGTGAGCGCGTTGATCACCGGCACCGGGCTGGCCGACGCCATCGCCTCGATCCGGTCGTGCCCGAACGTCCGCCACGCGATGGCCGCCACCTGCCTGCCGAGCACCCGGGTGGCGTCCTCGACGGTCTCGCCGCGGCCGAAATGGGTTGCCTGGGCGTCGATGACCAGCGGCTGGCCGCCGAGTTCGGCGATGCCGACGGCGAACGACACCCGGGTTCGCAGCGACGGCTTGTCGAACAGCACGGCTACCGTTCGGGGCCCTTCAAGGGGGCGGTATCCGAACCGGTCCGCCTTCATCGCATCGGCGAGGTCGAGGACCTCGGCCTGCTCGGCCGGTGACAGGTCGTCGTCGCGGAGGAAGTGCCGCACGGCCGCCATCACGCCACCTGCCCGGCGAGCACGCTCGCCGACGAGAGGATCGACGGCAGCTCGGCGATGAACGAGTCGGCCTGCCCGGCGGTGAGGATCAGCGGCGGGGCGAGCCGGATCGCGTCCGGCTGGACGGCGTTGACGAGGAACCCGGCGCGGCGTGCCGCGGCCTCCACCGCGGCGGCCGCCGGTGCCGCGAGGGTGATCGCGCGCCACAGCCCGGTGCCGCGCACCCCGGTGACCAGCGGGTGCCCGGCCGC
>JASHQP010000218.1 GCA_030039095.1 Streptosporangiaceae bacterium | reverse complement strand
GACCGCCTGGGACAGGCTGCTGTCCCGGCGTCAGGTTCTTCTTCTGCTGCTCGGCAGTGATATGCACATGATGGAACGATTGACCGCGTACGACCGCCCGTTTTTCGGCCGTGCCGACAATTTCCTGCTGCGGCCGCTCGATCCGGCGGAAGTAGGAGCCGCCCTCGGGCTGGAACCCCTTGGCGCGCTCGATGCCTATCTGATGTCCGGCGGCCTTCCGGGGATCCTGCGTGCATGGCCCGAAGGAGTGAATGCACAGACCTTCGCCGAAGCAGAGGCCGAGGATCCAGCCTCCCCGCTGTTCGGGGTTCCTGAGGGGGCCCTCCTCGCGGAATTCCCTGCTCCGGACGTGGCCCGCCGGGTCATCGAGGCCATAGGCGGGGGAGACCGGACCCACGCCAACATCGCGGCGGAGGCCGGCAGCCGCGCGGGCCTCATCCCGTCCGGAACGCTGTCGCCGCTGCTGAACCGGCTCGTCATGGATAAACGCGTGCTGGCCGTGGACGAGCCGCTCTCGGTGCGGAGCGGTAAGCCGATGCTGTATCGAGTGGCCGACAGCAGCCTGCGCTTTTATCTGAGCATCGGCCGCTCCATGCAAGAGTGGGCGAGGCGAGGACGCCCCGATCCAGCCAGAGAGATCTTGCGGCGCAGGTGGAGTTCATGGCGTGGGCGGGCTGTCGAGCCCGTGATACGCGAAGCACTGTCGCTCTCCGCCGGTGAGCTTCCCTGGCCGGAGGCGATTGCCGTTGGTGGGTGGTGGAACCGTGCATTCGAGCCGGAGATCGACCTGATAGGGGCGGACAGGGCTCCCGTCGCGCGGAAGATCTACTACGCCGGTTCGGTCAAGTGGCTGGAACGACCCTTTGACACCCGCGATCTGGCCGAGCTGCAGTGCGGCGCTGCATTGGTCCCCGGGTTCGAGATCGGGCAGACGGCGTTGGCGGTTGTATCCAGAGCGGGAACGGTGGACGACGCTGCCCGGCACCTGGCGTTGCGCTGGGGACCACAGCAAGTCGTCGAAGCATTCGCAGCGAGCGATCAGGGGGCATTGGGTGAGTGACTGGGACATGGTGCTGCGCGGCGGGCGGGTGATCGACCCGGAATCTGGCCTCGACGCGATCGCCGACGTCGCGATCGAAGGCGACCGGGTCGCCGAGATCGGGCCCGGCCTCGGCCAGGCGCGAGCCGAAGCCGACGTCACCGGGCAGGTCGTCACCGCCGGGTTCATCGACCTGCACAGCCACGTCAACACGATCGCCGGGCTGCGGCTGCAGGCCCTCGACGGCGTCACCACCGCGCTCGAGCTGGAAGCGGGCGTCTCGCCGGTCGGCGTCGCCTACCAGGCCGCGGCGGCCGACGGCCGGCCGGTCAACTACGGCTTCGCCGCGTCCTGGGCGCTGGCCCGGATGGAGGCGGTCGCCGGCGTCACCCCGGACGGGAAGCTGGACACGCTGCTCGGCAACATGGCGGCCCCGCAGTGGCAGCGGGAGGCCACGCCCGCCGAGGTCACCGCCATCCTGGGCCGGCTGTCGGGCGACCTGGCCGACGGCGCGCTCGGCATCGGCGTGCTGATGGGATACGCGCCCGCCGCGAGCCCCGGCGAGTACCTGCAGATCGCCGGGCTGGCCGCCGCCGCGGGCGCGCCCACGTTCACGCACGCCAGGGACATGATCGAGCTGGCGCCGCGCACGCTCATCGACGGCGCCGAGGAGATCGTCCGCGCTGCCGGCGAAACCGGCGCGCACATGCACTACTGCCACGTGAACAGCACCTCGCAGCGGCACATCGACCGGGTGCTCGGCGTGGTCTCGCGGGCGCAGGCGGCCGGTTCCCGGGTCACCGCCGAGGCCTACCCGTACGGGTCCGGCATGACCGGCATCGGCGCCGCGTTCCTGGCGCCCGAGCGGCTCGGCGAGCGCGGCCTCACCCCGTCGTCGCTGACCTTCGCCCCGACCGGCGAGCGGATCGCCAGCGAGGAGCGGCTGCGCGAGCTGCGGCGCGACGATCCCGGCGGCCTGGTGATCATCAAGCTGCTGGACGACGACGACCCGGCCGACCGGGCCATGCTGATGCGCTCGCTGACGTTCCCCGGCGCGATCGTCGCCAGCGACGCGATGCCGCTGACCTGGACCAGCCCGGAGCCCGACCCGCTGGCCTGGCCGCTGCCCGGAACCGCGATCACGCACCCGAGGGCGGCGGGCACGTTCTCCCGGGCGCTGCGCCTGCTCACCCGGGACACCCAGATCTCCGGCGCCGCGCCGATCCGCCTGACCGACGCGCTGAGCAAGTGCAGCCTGCTGCCGGCCCGGGTGCTGCAGGGCCGCGTGCCCGCGATGCGCCGCAAGGGCCGGCTGCAGGCCGGCTGCGACGCCGACGTGGTGGTGTTCGACCCGGCCACGATCACCGACCGGTCCAGCTACGCGGACAGCACCCGCCCGTCGGCGGGCATCCGGCACGTGCTGGTCAACGGCGCCTTCGTGGTGCGGGATGCAGAGATCGTGCCCGGCTCCCTGCCCGGCCGGCCGGTCCGCGCCTGACCAGCGGCGGCTCGGGCCGTCGCGCGAAGCCGGCCTGGCCGCTCGCGCACAAATCGGTCACCGAGCGTGAAATTTGCGGCGAAGAGTGGCAGCATGGACTGAGCCGACTGGGCAATGACGACCGCGGATTCGTGGGCGCCCGGCTGCCCCCTGGGGGGAAGATGACGATCTCGGCGAATGGCTTCCAGGCCGAAGGGGATGGCCAGAACGGGGCCCTGGGCCTCACCGATACCGCCTCGTCTTATTACCGCGAGATAGATGCGGCCCAGCGAAGAAAGATCCAGGAGCAGGGCAGGCGCTTCGTCGAGCTGACCGACGGCGGGACCTGCCTGGTTTTAATGGGCCGGCTGATCGGCGTGGGGGATTCGGGAACGTCGACGGAACGGCGGGTCCAGGCCGCGTGCCAGGAGCGATTCGGCTTCCCCAAGCCGGAGCCCGAGGAGACGATCAACGTCATCCTCGACTCGACGGGCGGCCCGCTCGACACCGCCTTCCGGACGGCGCTGTACCTGTCCCGGTATGCCGCGCACCTCAACATCTACGTGCCGCGCAGGGCAAAGAGCGCCAGCACCCTGATCGCCGTGGCGGGAAGCAGCCTGGTCATGTCGCCGTTCGGCGAGCTCGGGCCGCTGGATACCCAGATCAGGGATCCGAGGAATCCCACTGACTACATATCGGCACTCGACTGCTACCAGAGCGTCGACTACGTGCGGGAATTCGGGTTCTCCACCCTCAATCAGGCGCTCAAGCAACTCGCCAAGGCGACCCAGGGCAAGCTCCTGCTGACCGACTCGCTGACCGCGGCCGCGCAGTTCGCGATCGGCAGCATCACGCCGATGCTCTCTCAGACCAGGTCGCTCGACTTCGGCGCGTGGGGGCGCAGCCTGAAGATGGGCCAGAAATACGCCCAGATACTCATCTCCCGGGCGGCCGAGCTGGAGCAGGGGAAGGCGGAGGACATCGCCGAGAGGCTGGTTTACGGCTACACGCACCATTTCTTTCCCATCGACCTGACGGAAGCCCGGAATATAGGCCTGAACCCGCAGGAGATGGCCGAGGACGTCTACCAGAGCACCATCGAGATCGTGAACACGTGCAGCGACAACCAGATCTGCATCGAGTTCGTCGACCAGTTCGCGGGGACCGCCGAGGAGAACGGGGCGTCCGCGTCCGGAGTGGTCCCGGAAACTGCCGCGCCAGCGGCACCCGCGCCGAGCGCAGGGTGACAATCGCGGGGCGGCGTGTTGGCAGGGCATTCGGAGTAACGAAAGTAGAGGTGGGCAGCGATGTCCAGGGTGATGTGCCTGGAACCTGACTGCAACGAGACGGTGGAAATTCCCGAGGCCCCGGTTGCCGTCGCCGAGGAGTACCTGCCGCCGCCGGAGCGTGAGATCCAGATCGTGTGCCCCAGAGGGCACCGTAACGTCTACGTCACGAAGTCGTTCTGACGCACCGGTCCCGCCTCACTCCCGCTGCAGCACGTGCGCGATCGCGGCGAACACGGTGGCGGTGAGCAGGTAGCCGAAGACCACCAGGCTCGCCGCGGCGACCTCACCAAGCCCGTTGGCGGACTGCCACACATTCCTCTCCTCCAGCGCGCTGGTCGGCAGCAGCAGGTCCAGGGTGTAGCCCGCGGAGTCGCTGAGCGTGAACGTATGGTGCCCGCTGGCTATCCAGATCGGCGTGGCGAAGTACCGGAACAGCACGATCCCGAACGTGAGCAGGCCGACCAGCCACAAGAAGGCGCGCAATGGCCGGTAACCGTAGCCGATCGCCGCGTCCTGGACGATGTTCCACAGCTTGCTGTACCACCGCCGCCAGCTGGTGACGCGATTGCGCTGCTTGTACTTGGCCAGCTGGATGCGGCGCGCCGCGGCGTCGTCGCCGGTCCGGCGGTACGCCGCGGCCAGCTGGTCGTAGGGCTGGGGCAGGTACCCGTCGTGGTCGCCACCGGGCTTGCGCCGGCTCGCCTGCATGGCGCGGCTCAGCCATAGCTCGCGCTGCCTGACCGTCACCCGCTTCATCTCGATCGAGCGGTACTCGAAACCGTCGAGGATGACGTCGCCGCCCCGCCAGTACCCCGCGCTGTCCTTGAAGAAGTCCGCCGTGGCCGAGGTGAAGTCGAGGAAGCCCGGCGGCGGGTCGCCGATCAGTTCAACGGTGGTGAACTGGGCATTGGAGAGGTCAACGGCCTTGGGATAGCCCTTCAGCTCGGTCGTGTGCATCCAGAACTCGCCGGACACCGATGACCGGGCCAGGTCGATGGTGCCGTGCCCGACGAAGCCCTGCCAGCAGCCAAAGTCGCCGTCGATCCGGGTGCGCACCAGGCGCAGCGCGACACCG
>JASHQP010000020.1 GCA_030039095.1 Streptosporangiaceae bacterium | reverse complement strand
GCCGACGGCTCCCATCGGTTCCCAGCCGGCCGGCAGGCCCAGCGAGCGCGCCGCGACCTCCTGGCAGAACAGCGTGCTCGACACCCAGCACGAGCCGAGTCCTTCCACGGCGAGCGCGACGAGCAGGTTCTGCACGGCGGCGCCGACCGAGACCACGAACATCGTGTGCTCGGCGGCCGAGCGACGCTCGTCCGGGTAGGGATGCGCGGCGTCGGCAGCCAGGCACGGCACGATGATCAGCGGTGCGCGGCGCAGCACCTCACCGCGGCCTACCCGCCGCGCGATCTGCTCCTCGGTGAACCCGTCGCCGCGCAGGTCCGCTGTCCACGCGGCGAGCATGTCGTCGAGCAGCGCGGTCCTGGCCCGCTGCGACTCCAGCACGGCGAACCGCCAGGGCTGGCTGTGGTGCGGCGCCGGCGCGGTCACCGCTGCAGCGATCGCGCGGCGCACGGCCGCGGCGTCGACGGGCTCGGGCGTGAACTCGCGGACGGTCCGGCGTTCATACAGAACGTCAGCGGCGCCGAGGCGGAACATGTCCTCGGCGGCGGGCCGGATCAGCGCCGCGGCGCCCGGTCCATCCGCGTCGGTGACCAGCTCGGCCACCCCGCGCACGATCGCCACGGGCATCTGCGTGGTCTTGGCCTTGACCAGGTCGGCCGCCGCGGCGATCTCGTCCCCGACCGCCGCGACCGTCACCTCCATCGTGTTGCCGAACGTGTCCGCCTGGCCGCGATGATCGCGCAGCGGAGTGATCCCCGCGGCGCCGATCGCGGTGTCGGTCTGGCCCATGCGCCACGGACGCCCCATGGTGTCGGTGATCACGACGCCGAGGCTGACGCCGCGCCGCTCGCCCAGCGCCTTGCGCAGCCGCCGTGCCGAGCCGTCGGGGTCCTCGGGCAGCAGCACCACCGTGCCCGGCGCGGTGTTGGAGGAATCGACGCCCGCCGCCGCCAGCACCAGGCCGTGCCTGGTCTCGACGATCCTGGTCGGGCCGCGCCTGGCCACCACGCGGACCGCCTCCCGGTCGACCGCGGTCTCCCGGTCCGCGCGGATCACCCGGCCCTCCGCCTTGCTGACGATCTTCGAGGTGACCACCACGATGTCTCCGTCGCGCAGGTCGGGCGCCGCGTCGGAGATCATGCCGGCGAGGTCGGCGCCGGCAGTGATCTCCGGCAGCCCGGCAACCCCGCTGACGGTTAGTCCCCCACCGCCCACCCACATTCCCCCTTCACCTGCCCCCTTCACTTCCCCTGTGCCCTTCACTGGTCCAGCTCCGCCGCGAGGTCCAGGGCGGCCCGGGCGATCTCGGCCGTCGCCGCCACGTCGGTCATGTACAGCGGGAGCGCCCGGACCGTGATCCCGGCCAGCGCGGGATCCTCGGCCGCGGCCTTGTCCTGGTCGTCGACCAGCCAGCCGTCCAGCAGCCCGGCACCGTAGTGCGCGGCGACCGCGGCGGCGGTGGTCTCGACGCCGATCGCGGTCAGGCACGCGTCGGCCATGCCGCGCACCGGCGCCCCGCCGATGATCGGCGAGACACCGACCACGGTCTTGGCATGCACCGCCCCGGCGATGCCGGGAATCGCGAGGATGGCGCCGACGCTGACCACCGGGTTCGACGGCGGGAGCAGAACGCAGTCCGCCGCCGTTATCGCCTCCAGCACTCCCGGCGCGGGCGCGGCCGCTTCGGCGCCGGTGAACAGGATCCGCGCGGCGGGTACCTCGGCGTGCAGCCGGACCCACCACTCCTGGAAGTGCACGGTGCGGCCCCCGCCCACCTCCCCATCCCCCTTCAATTCCACGTGCGTCTCGACACGGTCGTCGGTCATCGGCAGCAGGGTGACCCCGGGCTGCCACCGCTCGCTGAGCGCGGAGGTGACCGCGGACAGCGGGACGCCGTCGCGCAGCATGCCGGTCCGCGCGATGTGCGTGGCGAAATCGCGGTCTCCGAGACCGAACCAGCCGGGCCCGGCGCCGTAAGCGGCGAGCTCGTGCAGCACGGTGAACGTCTCGTCGGCTCGCCCCCAGCCCTGCTCCTCGCTGATCCCGCCGCCGAGCGTGTACATGACGGTGTCCAGGTCCGGGCTCACGTGCAGGCCGAACAGGTCAATGTCGTCGCCGGTGTTGCCGACGACCGTGATCTCGGCGTCGGGCGCGGCTGCCTTCAGGCCGCGCAGGAAGCGGGCGCCGCCGACGCCGCCGGCCAGAACGGTGATG
The DNA here is from genome assembly GCA_030039095.1 of Streptosporangiaceae bacterium. The sequence goes on along the minus strand of JASHQP010000020.1, from coordinate 3,356 downwards.
CGCATGCCGGAAGTCTCGCAACCCGCGGGGGAGACCCCCCGCGCACCCCCCCAAAGTCAAACCCCCGCGGGGGGCGGACGAAGCGTTTTGATCCGCCGGATCCTCACGCGATGCCATCATTTCCTCACGCGGGGGATGTCCGGGCGGATCCAAGATGGAAGCGGGACGGATGGACCTCACAGACGCATCCCGGGCCCGGGAGTACGCCGCGTGGCTGCTCCTGTTCGCCGCGGTGATCCTGCTCGGCGTCATCGGCTGGCTGCTGTCCCTCGGCGTCGGCAACGCATGGTTCTCGATCCCTGACGTCAGCAACCTGCTCGTGGCCGTTGCCGGGCTGATCCTCACCCGCTCGGTGCAGCGGTCACACGCCCGCGTGGCGGGCTGACCCTGGTTACAGACTGCGACGAGGCTTGCTACCAGCGGAAAATCACGGCGGACTTTCCCGTCATCACGGTCAAGCAGGCGGCCATTATCACGTATTCCCCTTGACGTAACGCAAGACACGCGGGTGTAATTTCACCTGTGTAATTCTCGTGCCCAGGGGGAGTGGCACGGGCCGACGGGGTTAGCGGAAGGGGGCAGGAGGTGCGCAGTGACTGAGGTCATCGTCTCGCTGGTGCACGATGGGTTCGACATCGACGTCGACGATGCCGAAGAGATGAGCTGGCAGGATCGTGCGCTGTGTGCGCAGACCGATCCGGAGGCGTTCTTCCCGGAGAAGGGTGGCTCCACCCGGGAGGCGAAGAAGGTCTGCCGCAGCTGCGAGGTCCGGGCCGAGTGCCTGGAGTACGCCCTCGAGCATGATGAGCGCTTCGGCATCTGGGGCGGCTTGTCGGAGCGCGAGCGCAGACGGCTCAAGCGCCAGGCGATCTAGCCCGGCGGCCCCCAGCCGGGTACCTGTGCCGCGCGACGACCGGCCTCCTCACGGGAAGGTGCGCGGGTTGCCGGGCCGCAGCCAAGCGCGGCATCTGGCCGTCTTGATACTCCCCCTTCGCGTATTGTTCACGGGGTACCACTGCCCTGCATGACCGGACGTACAGCCCTCCCCGGCCCGCAGGTGGCCCTCTGAAGAGCGAGCGGACCCCACTTGTCGTCGAACGATACATATCCGCAGCACGTCGTCACGGCGGTGATCGTCGCGCATGACGGTGCCGCGTGGCTGCCCACGGTCATCGGCTCGCTGCTCGACCAGACCAGGCCGGTGCAGCGCGTTGTCGCCGTCGACACCGGGAGCAGGGACCGCAGCGGTTCCGTGCTCGCGAGCCTGCTCGGCCAGTCGGTCGTGTTCGGGATGGACCGGACCACCGGCTACGGCGCCGCGGTCGCACGCGCGCTGCAGCACCGTGCGGCGAACGTGAGTGTTCCTGGTTCCACGGGGCTGCCGACCCACGAGAGGGTCGAGTGGGTGTGGCTGCTGCACGACGACTCCGAGCCGGCGCACGACGCCCTGGAGCAGTTGCTCCGCGGGACGGTCGAGACCCGGTCGGCCGGAGTGCTGGGCCCGAAGATCAGGGACTGGGCCGATCACCAGGTGATCCTCGAGGCAGGCGTCGCCATCGACACCGTGGGACGCCGGATCACCGGCATCGAGCCGCGCGAGGTGGACCAGGGCCAGCACGACGGGGATCGCGACTGCCTCGCGGTCGGCAGCGCCGGCATGCTGATCCGCCGCGACGTCTGGGATTCGCTGGGCGGCTTCGACACCGGCATGGCGCTCTTCCGCGACGATGTCGACTTCTGCTGGCGGGTGCACGCCGCGGGTCACCGGGTGCGGCTGATCACCGACGCGGTCGTCTACCACGTGGAGGCGGCCGCCCGCCGCCGGCGGTCGGTATCGGTCGCGCGCCGCCCGCGCCGGCTCGACCGGCGCAACGCGATGCTGACGCTGATCGGGAACCTTCCTGCGGCGCCGATGCTCATGTCGGCAGCCGGGAACCTCACGGTCTCGCTGCTGCGCACGCTGTTCTTCCTGCTCGGCAAGCGCCTGTCCGCGGCGACGGACGAGCTGGCCGCGGTGGCCGGGGTGTTCGGCCACCCGTTCCGGCTGCTGGCGCTGCGCCGCGAAAGGGCGCTGGGTCGGCGGGCCGCATACGGGCGGCTGCGCCGCGACGTGCCGCCGGGGAGGTCGCTGCGGCGGATGGCTGAGTTCGCCGCAGCGGCGCTGTCCAAGTCCGACCAGGCAGGCACGACGGGCACGCATCACGCGACCGACGACCCCGACGAGGCCGATTACCTGCTGACCGATACCGGTCTCGTGCAGCGCATCCTGACCCACCCCGGGGTGCTGCTGTTCATCGCGCTGACCGTGATATCCCTGGTCGCCGAGCGGTCGCTGCTCGGTTCCGGCCCGCTCGGCGGTGGTGCGCTGCTTCCTGCCTGGGGTGGCGCGTCGGGGCTCTGGCACGAGTACCTGCAGGCGTTCCACCCGGTCGGCGTCGGTTCTGGCAGCAGCGCGCCACCGTACCTGGCCGTGATCGCCGCGCTCGCAACCGTGCTCGGCGGCAAGCCGTGGCTGGCTGTCGACGTGATCCTGCTCGGCTGCGTGCCGCTCGCTGGCATCACGGCCTTCTTCGCCGTGCGGCGGGTCACCCGTTCCGCGCTGGTCCGGGTCTGGGCCGCATCCTCGTACGCGCTGCTGCCCGTGGCCATGGGCGCGATCGCCTCCGGCCGGATCGGCACGGCGGTCGTGTTCGTGCTGATACCCGCGATCGCCCTGCTGGCCGGGCGGATGCTGACCATGCCGCCCAGGCGCGCGCGCCGGGCAGCCTGGGCCACCGGCCTGGCCATCGCGGTCGCCGCCGCATTCGTGCCGCTGATCTGGGTCGTTGCGCTCGTCGCTGCCCTGGCTCTGGTGGCTGCCCGCCCCGGCATGTGGCGGAACCTCTGCATCGTCGTCGTCGTGCCGCCGCTGCTGCTGCTGCCATGGGCGATCCAGGTCGCCACGAATCCGTCCACACTGCTGCTCGAGGTCGGCCTGCAGCAGCCCGGCCTGGCCGTGCATGACCTGCCCGCCCGATCCCTGCTGCTGCTCAGCCCCGGTGGCCCCGGCCTGCCGCGGATATGGGTGACCGCTGGCATCGTCGTGGCAGCCCTGGCCGCCCTGCTGCTGAGCAGGCGTCGGGCGGTGATGATGGCCGGCTGGAGCGTCGCGCTCGCCGGCTTGCTCGTCGCGGTCGGGGTGAGCCGCGTCGTGGTCACGGCAGGCAGCGGGCAGCCGGCGGTGCCGGCCTGGCCGGGCGTCGCGCTGCTGATCGCAGCCGCGGGCCTGCTCCTGGCGGGCGCCACCGCGGGCGAAGACATTCCCCTGCTGGTGAGGGGCCCCGGTGGCCCGGACATCGCCGAATGGCCAGCCCCGG
>JASHQP010000217.1 GCA_030039095.1 Streptosporangiaceae bacterium | reverse complement strand
GGACGGCAGCGACGCCGGCATCGGTGACGCGACCGAGTACGCGGCGGCGCTGGCAGCCGGCTCGCCCGCTCGCGACTTCGCGCCGCGCAGCAACGACGACGTCTACATCATCTACACCGGCGGGACCACCGGATACCCGAAGGGCGTCATGTGGCGTCACGAGGACATCTGGCGCACCCTCGCCGGCGGCATCGACTTCCTGACCGGCGTACCGCTCGCTGACGAGTGGGAACAGTCCCGGAAGGGGCTGGAGTCGGGCGGGGCGGTCCGGCTCACCGCGGCGCCGCTCATCCACGGCGCGGCGCAGGTGGCCATGCTCGCGGCGTTGTTCGCCGGGGACACGGTGATCCTGCCGCCGCGGTTCGACGCGCACGAGGTCTGGCGCGCGGTCGAGCGGCACAAGGCCAACCTGCTCTTCATCGTCGGCGACGCGATGGGCCGGCCGCTGATCGAGGCGTACCGCGAGGGTGACTACGACGCCTCGTCGATGCTGGCCATTTCGTCGAGCGGGGCGCTGTTCTCCGCGCCGGTCAAGGACGCCTTCGCCGCGGCGCTGCCGGGCGTCTTCCTCACCGACGCGACGGGCTCCACCGAGACCGGCATCACCGGCATCGGCCTGGTCACCCCCGGCGTCAAGCAGCGTGGCGGGCCGACCGTCACGCCGGCGCCCGACGTCATCGTGCTGGACGACGAGGGCAAGCGGGCGTCTCCCGGTCAGATCGGCCGGCTCGCCAGGGGCGGGCACGTGCCGCTGGGCTACTACAAGGACCCGGTGAAGACCGCGGCGATGCTGGCCGAGGTGGACGGCAGGCGGTACGCGGTGCCGGGCGACCTGGCCCGGGTCGAGGACGACGGCACGGTGACCTTGCTGGGCCGGGGCAACACGTGCGTGAATACCGGCGGCGAGAAGGTCTTTCCCGAGGAGGTCGAGGGTGCGCTGAAGTCCTCCCCGGACGTGTTCGACGCGCTGGTCATCGGGATTCCGGACGAACTGCTCGGGCAGCGGGTCGCGGCGCTGGTGCAGTTGCGTGACGGCCGCGCCGCCGACCTGCCCGCGATCGAGGAGCACGTGCGCGGGCAGATCGCCGGGTACAAGGTCCCGCGCTGCATCTGGCTGGTGGACGCCATCAGCCGCGGCCCGGCCGGGAAGCCCGACTACGCGTGGGCGCACCGCCACGCCGCGAGCCACCCGGCGGACACCCCATGAGGACGCCACTGTGCCCGCTGCTCGGCATCGAGCATCCGATCGTCGGGTTCAGCCCCTCCGAGCACGTGGCCGCGGCGATCAGCCGCTCCGGTGGTCTCGGCGTGCTCGGCTGCGTGCGCTTCAACGACGCCGACGAGCTCGACAGCGTCCTGACCTGGATGGACGCGAACACCGCCGGCCGCCCGTACGGCGTGGACGTGGTGATGCCCGCCCGGGTGCCCACCGAGGGCGGCCAGACAGACCTGAGCAACATGATCCCCGCCGGGCACCGGGACTTCGTCGAGCAGACGCTGCTCGAGCTCGGTGTCCCGCCGCTGCCCGACGGCTCCCCGGCCGGCGGCGGGGTCCTCGGCTGGCTGCACTCGGTGGCCCGGCAGCACGTTGACGTGGCCCTTACCCACCGAGCCCGGCTGATCGCGAACGCGCTCGGCTCGCCGCCCCCCGAGGTGATCGAGCGCGCCCACGAGCGCGGCATGCTGGTCGCGGCGCTGGCCGGGAAGGCGGAGCACGCCCGGCGCCACATCGCCAGCGGCGTGGACATCGTCGTGGCCCAGGGCTACGAGGCGGGCGGTCACACCGGCGAGATCGCGAGCATGGTGCTGGTGCCGGAGATCGCCGACGCGGTCGGGGCGCGCGCGCCGGTGCTCGCCGCGGGCGGGATCGGCTGCGGCCGTCAGGTCGCCGCGGCGCTCGCGCTCGGGGCCGTGGGCGTGTGGATGGGCTCGGCGTGGCTCACCACCGAGGAGTACACGTACGGCGCGGCCATGCCCGCGGTGCGGGAGGCGCTGCTGGCCGCGACGTCGTCGGATACCGTGCGCTCACGGATCTACAGCGGCAAGCCGGCCCGGCTGCTGAAGAACCGCTGGACGCGGGCGTGGGAGGAACCGGACGCTCCCGAGCCGCTGCCGATGCCCCTGCAGAACCTGCTCGTGAGCGAGGCGCACCAGAGGCTGATGCGCTCCGGCCAGCCGGACGTCGTGCCGATGCCGGTCGGCCAGATCGTCGGCCGCATGAACGAGGTCCGCCCGGTGGCCGACGTGATCGCCACCCTGCTCCGTGAAGCCGACGAAACCCTGAGCCGCCTCGGCGACCTCCGCTGACCGCACACTTCAGGAGATCTTGGTCAGAAACTGCTGCCATGACGACGTGTTTTGACCAAGATCGCTGCGGAACCCTCTCGCGAAGGGGCGCCGGGCGGTGGGTCATACTCTTGGCATGGCCGATCGCAACGTGCTGGGCGGCGAGCTCGAGCCGTGCGGCGACGACCCGGTCACCGGGTTCTACCGGGACGGGTGCTGCAACACCGGGCCCGAGGACCTGGGCAGCCACACGATCTGCGCGGTCGTGACCGCCGAGTTCCTCGAGCACCAGCGCCGGATCGGCAACGACCTGACCACCCCCATGCCCGAGTACCAGTTCCCCGGGCTCGTCCCCGGCGACCGCTGGTGCGTGACGGCGGCGAACTGGCTGCGGGCCCACCGGGACGGCGCCGCCGCCTACGTGGTGCTGGCGTCCACCCACGAGCGGGCGCTCGACGTCGTGCCCCTGGCCGCGCTGCAAGAGCACGCCATCGACGTCCCGTCCAGCCCCGGCGCGCTCGAGGAGTGAGCGGCACCACATCACCAGGAGGTCACCATGTCGTCCCGCGTTGAGTCGGTCGAGGTGCCGGGCGGCGCCTTTGACCTGCCGGTGTGGCTCCCCGAGGACGGCAGCGGCCCGGGGCTGCTGCTGATCCAGGAGATCTTCGGGATCAGCGAGTACATCCGTGCCGTAGCCGAGGATCTGGCCGGCCTTGGCTACGTGGTCGCAGCCCCGGACCTGTTCTGGCGCCTGGAGCCCGGCTTCGACGCCAAACATGATCAGGAGGGCCTGGCCAGGTCGCTGGAGATGGGCCAGCGGTTCGACTTCCAGCAGGGCGTCGCCGACTCGGTGGCCGCGCTCAGCCACCTGAGGCAACTGCCCGAGGTCGACGGCGGCATCGGCGTGATCGGGTTCTGCCTGGGCGGCACGGTCGCCTACTTCGTCGCCGGGCAGACCGAGGTCGCCGCGCTGGTCTCCTACTACGGCTCCGGGGTGCAGGACAGCCTCGAGCTGCTCGGCCAGATCACCGCCCCGGTGCAGTTCCAGTACGGCGGCAGCGACCCGTACATCCCGCGGGACCAGGTGGCGCGCGTCGAGGCCGCCGCGACCGGCAAGCCGAACGTGGAGGTTCACGTCGAGGAGGACGCCGGGCACGCGTTCCACAACCGCAAGTCCGAGATGTTCCACGTGCCCGACGCGGCGGCGCGGGCGTGGCAGCGCACCGAGGAGTTCCTGCAGCGCCACCTCCCCACCCGCCGCCACGCCGGGACCCCCGCTTCCTGAGTGCGTGCGGCGGAATGAGCGGGCGCCGGGCGGCGCTATAACTGACAGAACATGACGCTGAACGAACTGCTGCCCGAGACCAGCGAGCCCGACGATCTCTTCAACGCCTTTGAAGGCTGGGCAAAGACCCAGGGCCTTTCGCTGTACCCGCACCAGGAAGAGGCGCTGATCGAGATCGTGTCGGGCGCCAACGTGATCCTGTCGACCCCGACCGGGTCCGGCAAGAGCCTGGTGGCGGCCGGGGCGCACTTCGCCGCGCTGGCCCGGGGCCAGCGCAGCTTCTACACGGCGCCGGTCAAGGCGCTGGTGTCGGAGAAGTTCTTCGCGCTGTGCGACGCGTTCTCACCCGAAAACGTCGGCATGATGACCGGCGACGCGAGCGTGAACGCGACCGCGCCGATCATCTGCTGCACCGCGGAGATCCTGGCGAACATCGCGCTGCGGGACGGGGCCGACGCCGACGTCGGCCAGGTGATCATGGACGAGTTCCACTTCTACGCCGACCCGGACCGCGGCTGGGCCTGGCAGGTTCCGCTGGTCGAGCTGCCCCGGGCCCAGTTCCTGCTGATGTCGGCGACGCTGGGCGACGTCACCCGCTTCGAGGCCGACCTGACCCGGCGCACCGGCCGGCCGGCCGCCGTGGTCCGCTCGGCAGAGCGCCCGGTGCCGCTGCTGTTCTCGTACGTGATGACGCCGCTGCACGAGACCGTCGAGGAACTGCTGGCCACCCGGCAGGCTCCGGTCTACATCGTGCACTTCACCCAGGCCGCCGCGATCGAGCAGGCCCAGGCGCTGATGAGCGTCAACGTGTGTACCCGTTCGGAGAAGGACGCGATCGCCGACCTGATCGGCAACTTCCGGTTCACCGCAGGCTTCGGCAGGACCCTGTCCCGGCTGGTCCGCCACGGCATCGGGGTGCACCACGCGGGCATGCTGCCGAGGTACCGGCGGCTGGTGGAGACGCTCGCCCAGGCCGGCCTGCTGAAGGTCATCTGCGGCACCGACACCCTCGGCGTCGGCATCAACGTGCCGATCCGCACGGTGCTGCTCACCGCGCTGTCCAAGTACGACGGGACCAAGACCCGGCTGCTGCAGGCGCGCGAGTTCCACCAGATCGCCGGGCGCGCGGGCCGCGCCGGGTTCGACACCACCGGCTACGTGGTGGTCCAGGCGCCCGAGCACGTGATCGAGACCGAGAAGGCGCTGGCCAAGGCCGGCGACGACCCGAAGAAGCGGCGCAAGGTCGTGCGCAGGAAGCCAGCGCCCGGGTTCGTGTCCTGGGGCCGGCCCACGTTCGACCGGCTGGTCGCCGCCGAACCCGAGCCGCTGCAATCGAGTTTCGCCGTCAGCCACGCCATGCTGCTGAACGTGATCGGCCGGCCCGGCGACGCGTTCGGGGCAATGCGCCATCTGCTCACGGACAACGACGAGACTCCCGTGGCGCAGCGCCGTCACATCCGGCGCGCGTTCGCGATCTACCGCGCGCTGCTGGCCGGGGGAGTGGTCGAGCGCCTGGACGAGCCGGACGAGCAGAGCCGGCGCTGGCGGCTCACCGTGGACCTGCAGGACGACTTCGCGCTGAACCAGCCGCTGTCCCCGCTGGCGCTGGCGGCGATCGAGTTGCTTGAACGGGAAGCTCCCACCTACCCGCTCGACGTCCTGTCGGTCATCGAGGCCACACTCGACGACCCGCGGCAGGTCCTGTCGGCGCAGCAGTTCAGGGCCAGGGGCGAGGCCGTGGCACAGATGAAGGCCGACGGCATCTCCTACGACGAGCGGATGGAGCTGCTCGAGTCGGTCAGCTACCCGATGCCGCTGGCCGACCTGCTCGACGGCGCGTACGAGATCTACCGGCAGGGGCATCCGTGGGTCGCCGATCACCGGCTCGCGCCCAAGTCGGTGGCGCGGGACATGTACGAGCGGGCGATGACGTTCACCGAGTACATCGGCTTCTACGGGCTGTCCCGGTGCGAGGGCGTGGTGCTGCGCTACCTGGCCCAGGCGTACAAGGCGCTGCGCCAGACCGTGCCCGAGGAGGCCAGGACCGAGGAGCTCGCCGACCTGATCGAGTGGCTCGGCGAGCTGGTGCGGCAGACCGACTCCAGCCTGATCGACGAGTGGTCCAAGCTGCGCGACCCCGCCGCCGAGCCCGAGACGGCGATCGACGAGCGGCCGCCCGCCGTGACCGGCAACCCGCGCGCGTTCCGGGTGCTGGTGCGCAACGCCCTGTTCCGCCGGGTCGAGCTTGCGGCGCTGCGCCGGTACGCCGACCTGGGGGAACTGGACGGAGGCGATGGCTGGGACGCCGGAGCCTGGGCGAACGCGCTCGAGCCGTACTTCCAAGAGCACGACGACATCGGCACCGGGCCGGACGCCCGTGGTTCCACAATGCTGATCATCAAGAGAGAGCGCAACTACTGGTCGGTGCGGCAGATCTTCGACGACCCGGCGGGCGACCACGACTGGGGCATCAGCGCGGTCGTCGACCTGACCGCCTCGGATGAGACGGGCGCGGCCGTCATCCGGGTGACCGACGTCGGCCAGCTATAGCTGGCAGCTGCCCCACGGGTGGTAGTGCCCGCGGGTCAGCTGCCAGTGCTGGCGCATCCGGCGCCGGAACCGGTGCGCGGCGAACAGCCCCACGACGCCGGCCAGCAGCGCGAACACCAGGAAGCCCTGCAGCAGCGCCAGGAACACGAACCCCGTGCCCGGCGCCACCGCCGCGATCAGCAGCACCAGCAGGGCCAGCGGCAGCAGCCGCGGTCCGCGCCGGACGTAGACCGGGCCCTGCCCGACTCCCCGTGGCATCGGCCCGGGGACTCCGCTTCCCGTCAGCACCGGCGCGTGCTCGGGCAGGTCCACCATGACCCGGCGCAGATCGCCCACGGTCTTGGCGTTCAGCGCCGCGGTGACGCGCTCGTCGAGCTCTTCCCGGGTCAGCCGGCCCTCGGCGAAGTGCTCGCGCAGCCGGGCCGTGACCTGCTCCCGGTCCGCGTCGGAGACCCGGATCCGCTCGCTGCGGATGCCCCCGTCATACATGGCCATGCTCGCCTCCATCTGGATCGTCGGCGTCGGCAGTGGCGTCGGCGTCGGTGTCGTCCTCGTCGTCCTCGTCGGCGTCGGTCTCTTCGTCGTCGGCCAGGATCTGGTACAGCCTGCGCCGGGTCTGCTCGAGAAGCTCCTCGGCGGCGCGGATCTGCTCGGGCGTGCCCGCGTGCGCTATCTGCACGATGCCGCCGGCCAGCCGCGCGGCCTCGGCGAACAGCCCGGGCGGCTGCCACGCCTCCTGCTGCGTCCGCGACTCCCACGCGCCGCGCGCCATGTCGGGGTGCTCCTCGACGTAGGCGCGCCCGGCGCCGGTCAGGCTGAACGTGCGCCGGCCGTTCGACTCCTCGCCCACGATCAGGCCTTCGTCGGCGAGCTGGGCCAGCGCCGGGTACACCGCGCCCGGGCTGGGCTTCCACGCGCCCCCGCTGCGCTCGGAGATGTCGGACATGATCTGGTAGCCCGTGCGCGGGCCCTCCTGCAGCAGCGCCAGGATTGCGGCGCGCACGTCGCCGCGGCCCGCCTTGGTCGGCCGGGCGGCGCGGGTGGCACCGGGCTGGCTCGGGAAGCCGCCCCAGCCCCACATGCCGCCCCACTGCGGCCCGAAGCCGCCGCCCCAGGGGCCGCCCCCCTTACCCCTGCGTCCCCTCGGCTCGGCCGTCGCCGGACCCCATGCCCCGCCGTCGTCGCCCCACCCGAGATGATCGGCGAACATTGCGAACTTGGCCTGACGCAGATGGCCGATCAGGCCACCCGCGCAGCTGAGCGCGTCGAAGAGGCCGGGATCGAAGTCCCCGGCCCGCCACCTTGGTCCCGGCATCCGGCACCCCCGGTTCAGATCTCTCGATACGGTCGCGATATATCGATAGCGTACGACGCGATCGCCTCATTGACAAGATATGACGCGACTGGCCCCTTCTCGTCGCCGGCCGGGCCGGGCGTCGGGCTGGGGTGGGCGTGCGGCAAGGCGGGTGAGCTCACGCCGAGCCCGCCGCCGGTGCTGCTCGCAGCGGCGAATCGGGCGCGGACCGGTAGGTCAGCAGTGCGGGGATGGCCAGGCCGATCAGCGCGGCGCCTGCCACGGCGGATAGCCCTCCACTGACCGCGCTGACGGTGGGCGAGGTGAGCGAGGCCACGGCGCCCGCACGGAAGTTGCCGAGCGCGGGGGCGCCGGCGCCCACAGCGAACTCGACCCCCGAGATCCGGCCGCGCAGGTTGTCGGGGGTCAGGCCCTGGACCAGGGCGGTGCGCAGCACGACGGAGGTAACGTCGGCGGCGCCGGCGAAGGCCAGGCTGAGGAATGCCAGCCAGAACGTGCCGGACCAGCCGAAGGCTGCCAGGCCGGCTCCCCAGGCCGCCCCGGCAACGAGCATGCCGAGGCCTTGCCGCCTCACCCTGCTGGCCGGGCCGGACAGGGCCGAGCCGAGCAGGCCGCCGGCAGACACGGCGCTGATCATCAGCCCGAGGGTCTGTGCATGGCCGGCGAAACGCTCGGCGTTGATCGCCGGGAACAAGGCGATGGGCATGCCGAGGAAAGTGGCGCTCGTGTCGGCCAGGAGCACGCCGAGAATCATGCGCCGGCTGACGATGAACCGGAGCCCTTCGCCGATGGAGCGCAAGCCCGGCCGCGCCTCATGCCCCGCTGCGCGCATCCTCGGCAGCCGGGCTATCGCATAGAGGGAGAAGGCGAAACTGATCGCGTCGAGGAGATAGCAGACCTTGATGCCGAACGCCGCGGTGACAATACCCGCGAGGGTCGGGCCGATCAGTATGCAGCCATGCATGACGAGGGTCTGGAGCGCGGCCCCGGCGGGCAGCTGATCCCTGCGCAGCAGGCTTGGCATGAATGTCCGGCGGGCCGGCGAAGCCACGCCGGCGACCATCCCTTGCACACCCACCAGGAGGTAGAGCAGCCAGACCTGGTCAAGGCCCGTGAACGCCTGGGCGGCCAGCGCCGCTGAGACCGCCGCCTGGATGATGTTGGCGATGAGCGCGGTCTTTCGCCGGTCGATGGCATCCGCGAGCGGGCCGCTCAGCAAGGCGGCCACGATCATTGGCACGCCGCTCGCCAGCTCGACGATCCCCACGTTGAGTGAGCTTCTGGTCAGCTCGTACACCTGCAGGAGCACCGCGTAGTTCGTCATCTGACCGCCGATGCCTGACAGGGCGCTGCCGATCAGGAGGCGGCGGAAGGCCGCCGATTCCCGCAGGGGGGTGATGTCTATCAGGAGCCGGGGGAACAGCTGGGCCGGGCGCCTCTTGGTTTTCCCGGCCGGGCGCGGATGGTCATCGGATACGCGACTGCCGGTCGTTTTGCTCACGGGCCGAATCGTACGGTGAAAGCACGCCGGTAATCAAAAAAAATTGCAACCCAAATAAGCCGTTTGAATAAAGAGCCGCAGCTTACGCCAGCCCTGGAATCCGGCTGCGAACAAGACTAATGGGCGCCAGTGCATGAGCGCAAGATGGGCGCCAGCACATGAGCGCAAGCCTCCGCGGCCGCGATCATGGCTGGGCTCCTGGCCCGACCGCCGATCAGCGCTGCTTTGTGGCGGCGGCGAGGGCCTGGAAGGCCTCGATCACGCTTTGCAGGTGGTCGTGCATGGCGTGCTCGGCGGCCGCGGGATCCCGCGCCGTCACCGCCGCGACGATCGCCTCGTGCTGCGGCAGCGAGACGGCTGGCCGGCCGGGCACGAGGGCCAGTGAGAACTGGTGCCGTACGGTCTGGTCACGAAGCTGCTGGAGCAGGCGGGCGGAGGTCTCGTGCGCGGCGATGTCCCGGATCGACGCGTGCAGGCTGACGTTGAGGTCCCGGTAGACCAGCAGCTGTGACCTGTCCACCGCGGTGCGCATGTCCTTGACGAGGGCGCGGAGCGTGGTTATCTCGGCCCGGGTGATGCGTCCCGCTGCGCGCGCCGCCCCGAGCCCCTCGAGCAGCTTGCGGACCTCGGTGATCTCGATCGCCTCGCCGATCGAGATCTCGCGCACGCGTGCGCCCCGGTTGCGCTGGAATTCCACCAGGCCCTGCGCTGACAGCTCGAGCAGGGCGGAGCGCGCGATGAACCGGGAGGTGCCGAAGCGCTCGCAAAGGTCTGCCTCGACGAGCCGCTGCTTGGGCGAGAATTCGCCCTGCACGATCGCCGCGCGGACGGCCTCGACGATGGCGAGTCTCGGGTCGCCTGGCACGAAGGTGTCCTTCCGGTTGGCCCGCGGGTCAGAATATCAGGGAACGTCTCGCCAAATTGTCAACAATCCGGTGAGATGCTGTACCGTCACTGAGGCGGGCGGCGCCGTGGTGTGGCGCCGTTGCTTGGTGGCGCGGCGGGGCGGGCGGCGCCGTGGCTGGTGGCGTCGCCGTGGCGGCGCGTCACACCGCCCAGGCGAGCCGGGCGACGTCGCTGACCAGACGCAGCTTGCGCTGCTGCTGCACCGCGTCGAGCGGGTAGCTGCCGATCGCCGACGAGAACCCGCACTGCGTGCAGAGCCCGAGCTGATCGCGCGGGTAGAACTGGGCGGCCTCCTCGATCCGGCTCAGCAAGAGGTCGGGGCTCTCCAGTTTGGGCCGCTTCGTGGACACGAGCCCGAGAAAGACAAAGCGGTCCCGCGGGAGGTCGGCGAGCGGCTCGAAGCCGCCGGAGCGCGCATCGTCGCAGGAGAGGAAGAACACCTCGAACCGGGTCGCGCGGCGGAAAACCTCCTTGGAGATCGCTTCGTAGCCGCCGGCGGCCATCCAGTGCCCGCCGGAGTTACCGCGGCACAGGTGCAGCGCGTGGCGCACGCCCGGCGTCGTCGCGACGTCGTTGAGGATGTCGACGCCCTCGCGGAGCAGCCGGTCCGGGTCGATGCCGCGCGCGGCGAAGCCGGCCCGCACCGAGTCGTCGACGAGCGTGGCCAGCTCTGGGGCGTCGATCTGAACGTAACCGCAGCCCAGCGCCGCGAGGCGGGCGATCTCGCCGGACAGCAGCGCCGCCGCGTCGGCGAACATCTCGAACGGGTCGCGGTAGGCGGCCGTCGAATGCTCCTGCGACCAGAACGTCTGCATCATCAGCGGGCTCGGGAGCGTGATCTTCGTCGGCAGCGTGGCGCGCGCCCGCAGGTACACGAACTCCTCCTGGGCGACGGACCGCGCCGGGCGCAGCCTCCCCGTCACGGCCCTGCGGTGCGCGTACGTCATCTCGTCCGAGGGAGCCGAGCCGTGCCACTCGATGCGCTCGGCCGGCACCTCGCCCAGGCCCTCGACGGCGTCGGACAGCGGGCTGGTGAAGTGTGACCGCCGCTGCTCTCCGTCGGTCACCACCCCGAGCCCGGCGCTCTGCTGCAGCGAGATCGCCCGGTCGACCGCTGCGTCCTCGACGCGCTTGAACTCGGCGGGGACGAGCTTGCCGTCCTCGTGATCGCGGCGCGCCTCGAGCAGCTTGGCCGGCCGCAGCAGCGAGCCGACCGGCTCGGCTCGCGCCACGCCTGGGCTCATCCGACTCACGTGGGTTCCACCGCCCTGCCAACTAGCCGTCAAGTCCTGCCGAACCTAGGCTTTCGTAGCAGAAGTGTCAACAATTTCGTTTGCATCTCTATGGATGCACATGCCGTGGGAGCGTCAGTGCGCCCTCGCCAGCGCCGCGCCGATGCGGCGCAGCTGGGTGGTCGCCCCGCCGAGCTCGAACTCGGTCCGCTTGGCGGCGACGAAGTAGCGGTGCGCCGGGTGGCCGGTGTCGATGCCCATCCCCCCGTGGATGTGCACGGCGGTGTGGGCGACCCGGTGCCCGGCGTCGGCCGCCCAGAACTTCGCCGTCGCGATCTCGGTCTCGCAGGGCAGGCCGGCGGCCAGCCGCCATGCCGCCTGCCACATCGTCAGCCGCACCGCCTCGACGTCGATGTACGCGTCGGCCAGCCGCTGCGCGACCGCCTGGAACGCGCCGACCGGCCTGCCGAACTGGACCCGGCTCTTGGCGTGCTCCGACGTCAGCTCCAGCGCCCGGGCGAGCAGGCCGTACTGCAGGGCGCACTGGCCGACGGTGCCGCGGGCCGCCAGCCAGTCGATGATCTCGGCACCGGCCCGCGTGCCGCCCAGTACCCGGTCGCCGGGGATCTCGGCGCGGGTGAGCTCGAGGCGCCCCGCCACGTCGCCGTCCACCAGCCGTTGCGGCTGCACCAGGACACCGGGATCGTCCGGGGCGACTCCGAACACGGCGGGGCCCGACGCGGTCGCGGCGGGGACCAGGATCAGGGCCGCCCGGGTCGCCGCGGGTACCGCGGTCTTCGTGCCGGTCAGCAGCCAGTGGCCGGCCACCCGTTCCGCGGTGGCCGACGGGGAGCGCGGGTCGTCGCCGTCCTCCTCGGCCAGCGCGGCCGTGACGATCAGCTCACCGCGGCCGGCGGGCGCGGCCCAGCGTTGCTGCTGGTCCGGGGTGCCGAACGTCCCGACCGCGCCCGCGCCGAGCATGATCGCGGCGAGGTAGGGGACCGGGGCCACCGCCCGGCCGAGCTGTTCGGCCACCGAGCACTGTTCCAGCAGGCCGAGCCCGGCCCCGCCCAGCGACTCGGGCAGCGCCGCGGCCAGGATCCCGGCGCCCGCCAGGTCGGCCCAGAGCACGGGATCGAACCGGTCACCGGCCGCCTCCACCTCGGCCTGCCGCTGCGGCGTGGCCTTGTCGGCGACGATGTTCCGGCATAGGGCGGCGAGTTCACGCTGGGCCTCGTTCAGGGTGAAATCCATGGATGTCGTCAGGCCCCTATCGACGGATCGGGAGGCCGAGACCGGCGGCAGCGACGATGTCACGCTGTACCTCGTTGGTGCCGCCGCCGAAGGTCAGGATCAGGGCGGCGCGCTGCATCCGCTCGATCCTGCCGGACAGGATCGCCCCGGGGGAGCCCTCGCGGACGTGGGCGCTGGCGCCGAGCACCTCCATCAGCAGCCGGTAGGCCTCGGTCGCGAACTCGGTGCCGAAGACCTTGGTCGCCGAGGCAGCGGCCGGGCCGAGCGCGTGGCCCGCATCCCCATCCGCCTTCACCGCGGCAGCGGCGTCAGCCTCGGCGGCGATCCGCCAGTTGACCAGCTTGAGGAATTCGGCCTTGGCGTGCACCCGGGCCAAGTTGAGCCGCACCCATTCCTGGTCGATGACGCGCTCGCCGCTGGCCAGCTTGGTGGCGCTGGCCCAGTCGCATACCTCGCGCAGCGCGGTGCGGACCGGCGCGGACGAGGTGAGCGCGACCCGCTCGTGATTGAGCTGGTTGGTGATCAGCGGCCAGCCCTGGTTCTCGTCGCCGACCAGCGCCGAGGCGGGAACCCGCACGTCGGAGTAGTACGTGGCGCTGGTGGTCGGCCCGGCCATGGTGCGCACCGGCGTCCAGGAGAATCCCTCGGCGCTGGTCGGCACGATCAGCACGGACAGGCCCTTGTGCCGGGGCGCGTCGGGGTCGGTGCGGCAGGCCAGCCAGACGTAGTCCGCGTACTGGATCAGGCTGGTCCACATCTTCTGGCCGTTGATGACGTACTCCCCACCCGCCTCCCCGTCCCCCCTCACCCGGACGGCGCGGGTGCGCAGCGCGGCGAGGTCGGTGCCGGCCTCGGGCTCGGAGTAGCCGATCGAGAAGTGGAGCTCGCCGGCCGCGATGCGCGGCAGGTAGCGCTCCTTCTGCTCCGGCGTGCCGAACCGCATGATCGTCGGGCCGACGGTGTTGATCGTCAGGAACGGCACCGGCACCCCGGCGATCGCCGCCTCGTCGGTGAAGATGAGCTGGTCGAGCGTTGACCCCCCGCGCCCGCCGTACTCCGGCGGCCAGCCCAGGGCCAGCCAGCCGTCGCGGCCGAGCTGGCGGACGATCGCCTTGTACGCCTCGCCGTCCCCGTAGTCGCCGCCAGTGCCGGCGAGACCGCGGCGCAGCTCGGGCGTCATCAGTTCGGCGAAGTACTCGCGCAGCTGGCGGCGGAGCCGTTCCTGCTCCGGCGTGTAGGCCAGGTGCATCAGCCCTCCGCTGCCGACGTAAATAGAACGTGTTCTAGGAGTCTAACCCGGATGCCTCTGCCGATGGCGCAGCGCCCGGCCTGCCGGGGGGAGTGCGGGGGCGGAGTCCACCCGCAGGCCGGATTATTTGCTGAAGTACCAGTTCTCCGGGTAGATGTTGCCGTCGGGATCCTGCGGGTAGACACCGTGCAGCTTCTTGCTCACCGCGGAGATCTGCGCATCGAGCTGCGGCATCCAGAGCACCGGAAGCTGCTTCGCGAGGTAGTTCTCGTAGGCATAGAGCGCCTGGTAGCCGCCAGAACCCAACTTGGAGATCAGGCTATTGGCCGTCGAGCTGGAGTATGAGCCGCCGTTGTCCACTCCGGTCGACCCGAACAGGACCGAGCCGTCGGGGTCGTTGTAGCCCGGGTCGAAATACCATCCCTGGCCGTAGTAGTTCAGCTCCCAGCATCCGGCCTTCGCGCAGGTCACGTCGTTACCGACCACCGTGTCGAACGGTTGGCCGGAAGGCGCGAGCTGGATACCGGCCTGCGAGAACGCCGACTGGAGCGCGTCGACCTCCTCGGTGACGCTCTGCGTGCCGGTCGAGTACTGCAGCGAGAACGACAGCTTCTCGCCGGACGTAATCCCGGCGCCGCACTCGTCCGACGCCGTGCCCGGCCGGGTGCACACGTCCGCGCCGCCCTTTACGATCTTCCACCCGTGGGCGCTCAGCAGGGAGGTCGCGGTCGCCGGGTTGTACGGGTAGGGGTTTTGCTTCTGTGCATCGGACACGAATTTGCTGCCGGGCACCAGCGGAACCGGACCATACGTCGGATTGCCGTACCCCTCGAGGAACGAGTCGATGTAGCCAGGCTGGTTGATCAGGCGCTGCATCGCCTCACGTATGTACAGTTGGTCAAAGAGGGCGCCCACCTCTGGGGATGCGAAGTTCATCGACATGTACGTGATGCCCCACGTCGGCCACGCCTCGATCTTGTAGCCGTCAGAGGTGACCCGGGTCGCCTGCGCGGCGTCGTTGAACGGCAGGTACCCGTAGTCGATGCCGCCGGCCGACAGCAGGGAGTCGAACTCGGCGTCGTCGCTGGTGTAGCTCAGCACTCGCAGCGCGTGGATGGAGCCCGACGCCGGGCCGGAGTAGTGACTGTTGCGGACGTAGGTCGCGTCGCCGGTCGATGCCGCATAGCTGGTGAGGCGGAACGGGCCGTCGATGACCTGCCACAGCGGGTTCGTGGCGTAGGTGTTCAGGTCCTTGTTCTGGGAGATCAGGTAGTTGTAAACGGCCTCCGCGCCAGCCGTGGTGAGGTCGTAGTTGCCTACGGGTCCGCCCGCCGACGTCTTGTCCCATGCCTGCTGGGGCAGGGGGATGAGCTGTCCAAGCTCGTTGTACAGCCAGGCCGAGGAGTAGCTGCCGGTGAACGTGAGCGAAAACCTGGTTGAGCTGAGGATCTTGAACGCGGAGACATTGTCGGGGATCTCCCCGGACACGTAGCCCCACCAGTTGTTCTTTTCGGCCTTCAGCAGGTTGAACCAGAATTGCACGTCGCGGCTGGTGACCGGCTGGCCGTCGGACCAGCGGTACGGCTTGAGCTGGATCGTCGCCGTCGTCTTGCCGCCGGACGAGGTGACGACGGCCGGGTCGGCGAGGCTGTACCTCTCGTCAAAGCCCACGCTGTTCGGCCCGCCGAACCAGTACAGCGGCCGCCACATCAGGTACTCCGAGTATTCGATGTTGGCGCCGACAGCGTCCTCGTCGTCGAGCATCGGGAATATGTAGTTGAACTGCTCTCCGGGTGTCAGGGCGACCGTGGCCGTTCCGCCCGGAGCGCGGGTCTGATTTGTTCCGCCCGATGATGGGCCCGACGAGCAGGCGGCCACCATCGCGAGGCTGACCGTGCCGACAACTGCCAGCATCTGCACTCTCAGGGGACGTCGCACCGGTCACCAACCCCTTTGCTGTGGCTTCAGATCGGGCGTCTTATGGGGAGATCATCGGCCAGTGCTCAAAAGGGTAGCGAAGCGACTAAAGGCGAGCATGGGCCGTTATCATCCCGTAGCCATGCTCGGGGGGAAAGTCCGGGACCGCCAGGGCCACGAGCAGGCCCCAGTGCATCATCTTGCCGGTCATCGCTCACATCCGCTGATATCGCCGCATGCTACTGGCCGCTTCGGCGCCGTTCGATGTAGTCTCGCCAAAGACTAGAACGTGTTCTACTAGGGAGCTCGCGCGATGGTTGCATCGATCAAGCCGCACCGCGACGAGGTCGGCCTTGCCGGCGGACTCATGCTGATCGACGGGCGCTGGACCGCCGCCGAGAACGGCCGGACCTGGGATCACCGTCACCCCGCGACCGGGGAGGACGTCGCGTCGTTCCCGATTGCCGAGGCCGAGGACGTGGACCTGGCGGTTCGCGCCGCGCGCCGCGCTTTCGACGAGGGGCCGTGGCCACGGGCCAGGGCGACCGAGCGGGTCCGCGTGCTGCACCGGATCGCCGACCTGGTCCGCTCCAGCGGCGACGAGCTGCTCAAGCTGCAGGCGCTGGACAACAGCGTGCCGCTGACCTTCGGCGGCGTCTACGGCATGTCGTCCGCGATGGTCGCCGACGTGTTCGACCACCACGCGGGCTGGGTGGACAAGCTTGCCGGCGAGACCCTGCCGCCGTACCAGGGCGGCGACCACCTGGTCATGACGCTGCGCGAGCCGGTCGGCGTGGTCGGCGCGATCGTGCCGTGGAACGCCCCGCTGCTGCTGACCGCGCAGAAGCTGGCACCGGCCCTGGCCGCGGGCTGCACGATCGTGCTCAAGCCGTCCGAGTACGCGACGTTCTGCGTGCTGCGCCTGGTCAGGCTCGTCGAGGAGGCCGGGGTCCCGGCTGGCGTCGTCAACGTGGTGACCGGGCCGGGCGAGCCCACCGGCGACGCGTTGATCAACCACCCGATGGTCGACAAGCTCTCGTTCACCGGCAGCCGCGCCGTGGGCCGCAAGATCATCGAGGCCTCGGCCAGCGGCTTCAAGCGGGTGAGCCTGGAGCTCGGCGGCAAGAGCCCCGCCCTGGTCTTCGCCGACGCGGACGTCGGCTCGGCCGCCGCGATCACGATGGGCACGGTCACGCTCGGCCTTTCCGGCCAGGTCTGCCTCGCGCAGACCCGCGCGCTGGTGCACCGCGACGTGGCCGACGAGTTCCTCGCCACGTCCGAGATGATCGCCGGCATGGTCAGCTACGGGAACCCGTTCGACCCCGTGGTCACCTCGTCGCCGCTGATCAACACCCGGCAGCTGGACCGGGTCCTCGCGCTGATCGCCGAGGGGAAGGCCGAGGGCGCCCGGCTGGTCAGCGGCGGCACCCGCGGCGAGGGCGAGCTGGCCGCCAGCAACTTCGTCGCGCCCACGCTGTTCACCGACGTGACCAACGACATGACCATCGCCCGGGAGGAGATCTTCGGCCCGGTGCTCTCGGTGATCCCGTTCAGCGACGAGGAGGAGGCCGTCCGGATCGCCAACGACACCGAGTACGGTCTCGCCGCCACGGTCTGGACCAGCGACGTCAAGCGCGCGATGCGGATGACGAAGGCGATCAGGGCCGGCACCGTCGGCATCAACGGCTACCAGCTCGAGCCGAACGCCGCGTTCGGCGGCTACGGCCAGTCCGGCATCGGCCGTGAGGGCGGCCGCCCCTCCATCGAGGCCTACACCGAGCTCAAGACGGTCCTGCTGCCGTTCACCGACGAGATGATGTGAGCTCCTCCCTGCCCTGATGCCGATTGCCGGCGGCGACCTGGCCTAGAGCCCGGTTTCGGCGACGAGCCGCCCAGACTCGACGGCCGCGCTGAACGCGGCGTAGTCCCGCTCGTTCTGGTCGGCGTACGCGGCGGAGAAGTCGGCGATCGCGTGGTCGAATACGTCCCCTTTGCCGAGATAGGAGGCGATGGCGATCCGGTCGCCCCACCGTGCGTGCGCCCGGGCCAGGGTGGCAGCGCAAAGGCGGGAGTACAAGGTGGCCCCGGGCGCGAGCATGGTGTCCACGTCCGCGCTGCCCTTCCAGTCCTGGAATTGGCGCACGTAATAGTCGCGGGTTACCCCGTCGAGGCCCTTGATGCGCTGCCAGCCAAGGAATATGTCGGTCGCCGCCTGCATCAGCCGCTGCCCGGCCACCACCCGCTCGCCGTGGTTTGCGTAGGCGCTCCGGCCGAGGAAGCGCTCGAGCACGGACGCCTGAGCCTCTTTGACCTGCAGGAACAACGGGTCGTTATGGTCCCGGCCGGTCATGAGCATGATGTAGCACCGGGTTCCTACGCTGCCCACGCCCACCATCTTGTAGGCCGAGTGCACATAACGGAACTCCTCGAGGGGGTGATGCTGGCGGCCCAGCGTGCGCCGGTAGGAGCTGAGCAGCTTCTTGACCAGCGGAGCGGGGTCCTCCCATTCCGATCCCGGTGTGACGATGTCCTCGATCGGGATAATGAGCGGCGGGTCGGCGACGATCCGCAGCTCGCCCTCCACCTCGCTCGCGCGCTTGGCGAACACCCGGGTGCTGTCCCGCGTATGTGCCCGCTTGACATCTCGCTCGAAAGCCCGGGCCTCCTGTTTGCTGACCCGCTTGACGCGGACCTCCTTGCGGACCAGTTTGAGGAGCATCCCGGCCTCCAGATGCTCGTACCACGCGCTCAGCGTTCCCATCCCGGCAGCCTGGCGCATTCGGTCCCGGTACTCCCCGACCCCGGCCATGACGATGGCGCGGCGCTCGGCGGGGGCGAAGCCACGGTCGCGCCCCATGATCTCGAAGCTGGCCGCGAGGCGCTTGACGTCCCATTCCCACGGGCCCGGGAGGGTCTCATCGAAATCGTTGATGTCGAACAGCATCCGCCGCTCGGGCGAGCCGAACAGGCCGAAGTTCGACAGGTGCGCGTCGCCGCACAATTGCACGCTGATCCCGGACTGAGGGGTCAGCGCCAGGTCGGCCGCCATGATCAGCGCGGCGCCCCGGTAGAAGGTGAATGGGGAAACCAGCATGCGCCCGTACCGGATCGGGACCAGCTGGGGGACCCGGCTCTGCGCCTGCTCTTCCAGGAGCGCGACCGGATCTGGGCGGTCTGCCGCGGGTTCCCACCGGCCGTGGCTCGACCGTGGCGCCTCCCTGCGAGCGGCCCGCCCCCTCGCCACCCGCTCCTCCACGGTCAGGTGCGCCCGCCGCCATGCCGACGCGAACGTCGAGGCTCCCGCCTGGGTGGTTCCGGCCAGCGAGGTCTGCCCTGGGTGCGAACGCTTCTCCATGAACGTCTCCGGCTGCTGCTCGTCATCGTCCCTTAACGGGCGGGCGGTTCCGCTCGAGGCCAGGCGGTTGCCGTGTGGCCATCATCTGGTTCCGTCTCGGTAACCTTTCCGTTCCTGAGCGTAACCCAGCTCGCGTTCGGCGGATGACCCCGCGGGCGCCGCTCAGAGGTAACCTCTCCGCCGCATCCAGACGAGGGTGAACCAGCGCCAGATGGGCGGCAGGTACGACGCGAACAGGCGCTGGATGAAAACCGCGGCGGTGGCGTCGGGTTCCGAGACGCCGGCGTCGCCGGCCGTCTCCAACGGGAGCGAAGACAATCGAGCGCCAGCGGCGCAGCCGCTGCCGCCCCGCAGCAGCGCCTGCGGTCGCAACTGGCTCCGGCATCGTCGTGGCCTGGTCTTCCGCCATACACTCGACTCTCGCACTTTTGAGGTGCGGTGGCCCGTTCGACCCACGCGGAGGGAGATCCCATGCGGCTGAGCACCGACCGTATTCTCACCACCCACACCGGCAGCCTGCCCCGGCCGGCCGGCCTCTCGCTCACCGGGCCGGAACGCGACGCCGGGCAGCTGGCCGGCGCGGTCCGGTCGGTCGTGACGAGCCAGATCGACGCCGGCGTGGACGTTGTGAACGACGGCGAGGCGAGCAAGGTCGGCTACAGCACCTACGTCACCGAGCGGCTGACCGGGTTCGGTGGCGAGGGCCAGCCGCTGCGGCCCAAGGACTACGACGACTTCCCGGACTGGGGGGAGCGGATGATGTCCGAGCGGGCCAGGGCCCGCAGGCTGACCAACCCCGCCTGCATCGGGCCGGTGGCCTACGCCGACACGTCCCTGGTGCAGGCCGACATCGCCAACCTCGGGCAGGCCACCGCCGGGCAGGATGTCACCGAGGTGTTCATGTCGGCCGCGTCGCCCGGCGTGATCGCGGTGTTCCTCGCCAACCAGTACTACGCCAGCGACGATGAGTACATCGGCGCGCTCGCCGACGCAATGAAGACCGAGTACGACGCGATCCATGCGGCCGGCCTGCTGCTGCAGCTCGACTGCCCCGACCTGGCCATGGGCTGGAACGTGTCCGGCATCGGCGGCACACAGGAGGGGTTCCTCGTCGAGGTCGGCCGCAGGGTCGCCGCGATCAACCACGCCACCAGGGACATCCCGCCCGAGGCGATGCGGCTGCACCTGTGCTGGGGCAACTACGAGGGCCCGCACACCCGCGACATCCCGCTGCGCGCGATCATCGGCGAGGTGCTCGCGGCCCGGCCCGCCGCGATCTCGTTCGAGGGCGCCAACCCCCGCCACGAGCATGAGTGGAACGTGTTCGAGGACCTCGAGCTGCCGGACGGCAAGGCGATCGTCCCCGGCGTGATCGACTCGACGACCAACTACGTGGAGCACCCGGAACTGGTCGCGCAGCGGATCGAGCGCTACGCGCGCCTCGTCGGCCGGGAGAACGTCCTGGCCGGCAGCGACTGCGGGTTCGCCACGTTCGCCTCCTCGTCCACGGTCGAGCCGCACGTCACCTGGGCGAAGCTGGCAGCGATGGCCGAGGGAGCCCGGCTGGCGAGCCAGGCGCTCTGGTCCTGACCGCTCTGGTCCTGACCGCTCTGGAGCGCGCCTCTGTCCTGTGCAGTCAGGAGCCGGCATCCGGTGGCAGCAGCTTGCTGTGGTCCCAGGAGACCACGCGGGTCGGCTCGACGACGTAGCCGAGGCGCTTGCGCGCGGTGTGCTCGACGTAGTCGTCGGCGAGACCCTCGTGCACGTTGAGCGTGACCGCGGAGATGCGGCGCCCGATCGCGAGCACACCGGCCGGGTCCTCGACGGTCCTGACCACGCCCTGCACCGAGACGCCGCGCAGGTCGAAGTACTCGTTGCCGTCCTCGACCAGGCAGGTGATCCGTGGGTCCCGCGCCAGGTTGAGTGCCTTCTGCGAGGACCGGTACGTCCAGAACGTTATGAGGCCGTCGGTCATGACGTAGTACATCGTGACCAGGTGCGGCGTGCCGTCCCGGTTGATCGTCGCCAGCTGGACCTTGCGCGAGGCCTCCAGGAACGCGGCGGCCTCTGCCGGGGTCATCGCGACCCGGTCGCGCTGTTTCATCGACCCTCCCGGGCCCGCCCGCGGCCGCCTCCGCCTCCGCTGCTTCCGCCGCCGGGACCGAAGCCGATGGTCTCGGTGGCGAGCGCCAGCGTGTCCTCGGACGCGAACCCGGGGGACGGGATGCCCGACGCTGCCATCGGAGCGAGCGCGCTCGCCACGGACTCGAGCGACCACATCCCGTCGGTCGAGCCGTGCTCGTTCGCCAGGAACACCGTCCGGATCCGGGGCGGCTCCATCACCGCGGCCACGCCGCCGTGCACCACGAACACCTCGCCGGTGATGCTCGAGGCAGCGGGGCTGGACAGGTAGACCACCAGCGGCGCAACGTGCTCCGGGGCGAGCGGGTCGACCGCTGCGTCCGGTGCCTCGCCCATCAGCCCGGCGGTCATGTCGGTCCGCGCACGCGGGCAGATCGCGTTGGCGCGCACGCCGTAGCGGCCGCAGCTGCGCGCGGTCACCACGGTGAGCGTGGTGATGCCGGCCTTGGCCGCCGCGTAGTTGGGCTGCCCGGACGAGCCGAGCAGGAACGCCTCGGAGGAGGTGTTGACGATCCGGGCGTAGACCGGCGCACCGGCCTGCTTGCTCGCGTCGCGCCAGTACGCGGTCGCGTGGCGGGTGGTCACGAAGTGGCCGCGCAGGTGCACCCGGAGCACCAGGTCCCACTCGTCGGCCGACATCGAGAAGATCATCCGGTCCCTGAGCACCCCGGCGTTGTTCACCAGGATGTCCAGGCCGCCGAACGTGGTTATCGCGGCGGCGACGAGGTCCTGGCCGGTCTGCCATTCGCCGATGTCGCCCTCGTGGACCAGTGCCTGCCCGCCGGCAGCGGTGATGCCGTCGGCCGTCTCGTGCACAGCGGGGCCGGCCAGGTCGTTGAGCACGACCCGGGCCCCGTCAGCGGCCAGCGCGATCGCTTCCGCCCGGCCCAGGCCGTTGCCGGCTCCGGTCACGATCGCGGTTCTGCCGTCCAGGGTCAGATCGTCTGCCATGCCAGCGATTCTCCCTTGGTCAGTAGCCGGGCCCGCTCAGGACTCCGCCGTCGGCGACGAACTCGCTGCCGGTCGAGTACGACGAGTCGTCCGAGGCCAGGAACGCAACGAGCCGGGAGATCTCGACCGGCTCGGCCATCCGGGGGATCGGCAGCGACTTCAGGAACGTCTCGCCGTCGACGTGGCCGGAGGCCGTGGCCTGGTCGAGGGTCATCCGGGTCAGCACCCCGCCGGGGTGCACCGAGTTGACCCGGATGCCGAACTTGCCGAGTTCCTGCGCGGCGACCTTGGTCATGCCGCGCACCGCGAACTTGCTCGCGCTGTACGCCGAGAGCCCGGCCGCGCCCGTGAAGCCCTCGATCGAGGAGATGTTCACGATC
This sequence comes from Streptosporangiaceae bacterium, assembly GCA_030039095.1. Next base: position 5,784 of record JASHQP010000217.1, on the reverse strand, counting down.
GACCCGCCGCCCGCCGCCTTCATCGGCTCGATCACCGACTTCATGCCGAGCCAGCAGCCGACGGCGTTCACGTCCAGGATCTGCCGGAAGTCGGCGAGCGGCATGTCGGTGATGCTGGCGAACCGCAGCACGCCAGCGTTGTTCACCAGCACGTCGAGCCGGCCGAACGCCTCGATGGCGGTGGCCACCGCCGCGGCCCAGTCCGCTTCCGAGGTGACGTCGTGGTGAACGTACCGGCAGGACTGCGCGCCGAGGCCGTCAGCCACGTACCGGCCCTTGTCGTCCAGCACGTCGCCGGACACGACCCGCGCGCCCTCGGCGACGAAGTGCCGGACGTGTGACTTGCCCATCCCGCGTGCGCCGCCGGTGATCAGGGCCACCTTGCCGTCGAGCCGGCCCATGGCCCCTCCCTTGGTTGCGGAACCGAACTGAAACCTGTTCTACTTTATTACCATCGACAGCGCGGTTGTGAAGCGCGCCTGACAGGGGTTGTGGGGTTGGTCGGCAAATGATCGCTACGCGCGCGGCGCTGCTGTACGGGCCCGGCGAAGACTACAAGATCGACACGGTCGAGCTCGACGAGCCCGGCCCCGGTGAGGTGCTGGTCGAGATGCGGGCCTGCGGCCTCTGCCACTCCGACGAGCACGTGCGCAGCGGCGACCTGCCCCTGCCGCATTACCCGGTGATCTGCGGCCACGAGGGTGCGGGCGAGATCTCCCAGGTCGGCGACGGCGTGACGTCGGTCGCGCCGGGAGACCACGTCGCGCTCGCGTTCATTCCCTCCTGCGGCTCGTGCGCTTCGTGCCGCGGCGGGCGGTCATACCTCTGCGACCTGGGCATGAAGCTCTTCGACACCGGGATCATCACCGACGGCCGCACCGCGCACCGCATCGGCGATACGCCGGTGGCGCGGTTCTCGCAGCTCGGCGCCTTCTCGGAACGGCAGCTGCTCGCCGAGTCGTCGGTCGTCAAGGTGGACCCGGACATCCCATGGCCCGCTGTCGCCCTGGTCTCGTGCGGGGTGGCCACCGGGTTCGGCTCGGCGGTGAGCCGCGCCGGGGTCAGGCCCGGTGACACCGTGGCGGTGCTCGGCGTCGGCGGGGTCGGCATGAGCGCGGTGCAGGGCGCGCGGGTGGCGGGGGCGCGGCGGATCATCGCGGTCGACCCTGTGGAGTTCAAGCGCGAGCAGGCGCTGCGGTTCGGCGCGACCCACGTCTACGCCTCGCTGGACGAGGCCATCGCCGGGGTCGGCCAGCTGACCTGGGGGGAGATGTGCGACTCGGTTATCGCCGCGTTCGGCGTGATGCTGGGGGAACTGCTCGAGCCCGCGCTGACGCTCACGGCCAAGGGCGGCACGTGCGTGGTCACATCGGTGGCGCCGATCGCCCAGGGCCGCGCCGACGTCAACCTTTTCCTGCTGGCGATGATGAACAAGCAGATCAAGGGCTGCCTGTACGGGGCGGAGAGCCCCAGAATCCAGATCCCCAGGCTGCTGGGCCTGTACCGGGACGGCCAGCTGAAGATCGACGAGATGATCACCCAGACGTACTCGCTCGATCAGGTCAACGAGGGTTACGCGGATATCGCGGCCGGGCGCGTCGTGCGCGGGGTGATTGTCTTTTAGCGCCCCAGCTGGCGGACCAGGTCCGCGGCGTCGGCCCCGGGCGGGGGGACGACGGCGATGACGGGAGTGTTCAGCCCGCTGGCCTGGTACTCGGCGACGCGTTCCCGGCAGGATTGCGGTGAGCCGTGCACGACGAGGTCGTCCACGACCTCGTCGCCGATCTTCTCGAGCGCGCCCTTGCGGTCGCCCGCGGCCCACGCCTCCTGCATCGGCCGCAGGGCGTCGCCGCGGCCCAGCCATTCCTGGAATGCCGCGTACGCGGGAACGGTCATGTACGCCGCGACCATCCGCCGTCCGATGGCCCGGGCGACCTCTGCATCGGGCGTGGGGCAGACGAAGATCCTGGCGACCAGCTCACATCCGGGCCCGGCCACCGCGCGCACCGCGGGCACGTCCCCGGGCGACAGCCAGTTCGTGATCGCGGCGTCCGCCTCGGCGGCGGCGAGCTTGATCATCTGCGGGCGCAGCGCGGCGAGCGCGAGCGCGGGCGGGTCCGCCGGCGCGGCCTCGAGCCGGAAGCCGGTGACCTTGAACGTGGAGTACTCCTCGGTGACCTTCTCCCCGGCCAGCGCCCTGCGCAAAAACCGCAGCGTGTCCCGGGCACGCTGGTAGGGCTGGGCGAACTCGATGCCGTTCCACTGCTGCACGATGACCGGGGACGAGGTGCCGATGCCGAACACGAAACGGCCCGGTGCGAGACTCGCCAGGGTGGCCGCGCTCATGGCCAGCAGGCCGGGCGAGCGGGTGTAGACGGGCACGATAGCCGTGCCGAGGCGCAGTCCGGCCGCCCACTGCCCGGCCAGGATCAGCGGCGTGAACGCGTCGGCGCCGTTGACCTCGGCCGTCCAGGCGTCGGTATAGCCGAGGGCGGGCAGCCCGGCGACGATGTCGCGCTGCTCGGCCAGGCCCATCCCCGGCAGCGGGAGCGTGATTCCCCAGCGTTCCACGTAACGTCCTCTCTGGCAGGTCAGCCGTGATCGTTACAGATTCTGTCACTCCATGGCAGGATGCCGGCATGGGTGCGCAGCCCCCGGACGAGCCGATCGGGTCTGGTTTGGACGACTTTGAGTTCGAGGCGGTGTTTGCCGAGGCCTCTCCTTCGGACACCGTCGCCGCCGTGCTCACCGAGGCGCGGATGGTGCTGGCCGAGGTGGACAACCCGCTCGACGCCGAGCTGTGGGGCTCGGACATCGTGGCCGCGATCGGTTCCGCCGGCCGGGCCGGCGCGATCGTGGCGGCCGCCGAAGAGGCGGGCACCTCGGAGGCGCTCGCGACGCTCCGGGTGCTCGGCGCGGTCGGGCCGCCTCAGCTGCGCGCCACGGCGTCGGCCGCCGCCGCCCGGCTGGCCGCGCTCGACATCGGCGAGCCGGCCTGGGCTCCCGTGATCGGCGCGCCCAGCCCAGCCCAGTGCTGGAGCTATGGCGACGCCCGGGGGCGGCAGGAGGCGGTGACCATGAGCTTCTGGTACGCCGACTCCGGCCACGTGGTATCGGCGCTGATCGATCGCGACCAGGGTGGCGGCATCAAGAACATCTGGGTCGGCGCGTCGGAGGGTGTGCTGGAGCGGGCCAGGGAGATGTCGGTGCACGATCCCGGAATGTTCTTCGAGATGATCACCCAGGCCGACGCGCGGGGCCGGATGGACCGGGCGATCGCCGCGGGGGAGTGCCCGCAGCAGCCGGACGAGGCCGGCAACGTCGCGTCCAGGCGGGCCATCTTGCTGGCCCGGGTCGCACTGCTGCAGCGCTGAGCCTGGGCCGGAGGGACATCGATGGCGATGCCAGGGCGGCCGGAACCGCCCGCACGCCGGGATGCGGATGGGCGACCAGTGGCTGGCGAAGGCCGCGCGCTTCCGGCTCGGCGATCCGCACCTGCTGGAGGTTGAGGCGGCCCGCATTCGCCGCATGCTGGCCCGGGCCTGAAACGCCGGCCGGGCGGCGGCTTTCGCGGCGGCCTCAGCGCAGGCCGATGTAGTCGGCCATGTGCTCGACCGTGTAGCCGAAGAACAGGTCGGCCGGCTCCAGGCTGCCGGCGAACTGCCCGAAGAGCTCGAAGCTGATCATGCCGAACAGCTGTGTCCACGCGATCAGCGCCCGCGTGAGCACGCCGTCGCTCACCTCCGGCGCGATCGCCTCGGCGATGATCGCGACCTGGCGCGCGAGTTCCGCCGGCAGCGGCTCCTGCGGGTGGCGCGCGTCCGCGCGGCGGCCCGATGACCCGGCGTCGGCCAGGATGCCGCCCATGACGCGCACGACCCGGACGGCCGAGGCAACGGTTGCCTGCGGCGCCTGGTAACCGGGCACCGGCGATCCGTAGATCAGCGCGTACTCGTGCGGGTTCGCCAGCGCCCAGTCTCTGATCGCGCCGCAGCAGGCCCGCCACCGGCCGCGGATGTCCGCGGCGGGCAGCGCGTCGCTCGCCGCCTCGGCGGCAGCGCCCAGCGCGTCGTACGCGTCGATGATGAGCGCGGTCAGCAGCTCGTCCCGGCTGCGGAAGTACCGGTAGAGGGCCGACGAGACCATGCCGAGCTCCCGCGCCACGGAGCGCAGCGACAGGCCCTGCGCCCCGCTGGCCGCGAGCTGACGCCGCGCCTCTTCCTTGATCTCGCGGGTGAGCTCGGCCCGCGCCCGCTCCCTGGCCGTCCGGCTGGCGCTGTGCGTCGTGGTCATGAGCCCAGTCTGCCAGGTTAGAGAGCATCGATCAATAACAAGAGCAGTGCTCTTGACAGATGCTCTCCAAGCGAGCACACTGATCTGTATAGAGAGCAGTGATCACAACCGCTAAGGAGCATCCGATGTCCGAAAGCCCTTCCTCCCGGTACGTGATGCCGACCAAGCCGATGGCCCAGCGGATGTGGCGCCTGTCCAACTCGCTGGTGGCCGCGGTCACCAAGATGGGCATCAGCGTCTACGGCAGCCGGGTGCTGTTCGTCCGCGGGCGCAAGAGCGGCGAGTGGCGCAGCACCCCGGTGAACCCGCTCAGCCTCGACGGCAGGCGCTACCTGGTCTCGCCGCGCGGCCAGACGCAGTGGGTGCGCAACATGCGCGCGGCAGGCGGCGGCGAGCTGCGGGTCGGCCGCCGGGTCGAGCGGTTTACCGCCACCGAACTGCCCGACGACGTCAAGCCGCCGGTGCTGCGCGAGTACCTGCGGCGCTGGAAGTTCGAGGTCGGGATGTTCTTCGAGAATGTCACCCCGGACAGCCCGGATTCCCGGCTGCTGGAGATCGCGCCCGGGTTCCCGGTCTTCCAGATCGCGACCCGCCCCGAGTGACCTGAACGGGACGCCGCGGGCCGCTGCTACGCCGTCAAGGCGAGCGTGGCGCCCGCGGCGTCGGTCAGCCGGTGGTAGCCGGGTGCGTCAGGGAAGGAAGCGAGCGGGCTCTCGACCCTGGCGGCCGGCCCGTCCGGGCCGACCAGGATGGTGCCCTCCGCGCCGGCCGCGACCAGTTCGCCGCCGACCCGGAGCAGCACCGGCCCGTCCCTGCTGGCGGAGATCGCGGTCCGGCCGTCGCGCAGCCCGTCGAGCACCGCCGCGGGCTCGCCGGCGGCGCACTCGACCCAGGTCGTCGGCGAACCCGGCGGCGCGTCGTCGCCAGGCCGGTGCCAGTCGCTGCCGCCGACCGGAACGGAGCCGGGGTCCCAGGCAAGCCACCAGGCCAGCGGCGTCGTCCAGTGCGGGTCGAGCCAGCTCCAGTGCCACACCTCGGCCAGCGGCGGACGCCGCGTCATCGGGATCGTCCAGCTCACGTCCCCGCCGATCGGATGGTTGACGGACAGCAGGGCGCCGGCCCGCTCGGTGGCGTCCAGCCAGGCGTCGGCGGGCTCACGGAAATCGATCCAGCCCATCTCGCCGAACGCGTTCGCGTGGCCGGCCGGCGTGGTCACCTCCTGCCCGGGCACCAGGATGATTCCGTGCGCCGCGGCGGTCGCGGGCAGCTCCGTGTGATGGCTGATCGTGTTGTGATCGGTGACCGCGATGTAGTCGAGTCCGCGGGTGACCGAGAACCTGGCGAGCTCGGGCACGGTCATCGCTCCGTCCGAGTGGACGGTGTGGGTATGCAGGTCACCGGCGAGCCAGCGCCGCCCGGCGCCGGCCGGCAGCTCGCGCCGTGGCGGCCGGTCGGCGAGCGGCGGCAGCGGGTCCGGCGGCTGCCCAGGTG
>JASHQP010000216.1 GCA_030039095.1 Streptosporangiaceae bacterium | reverse complement strand
CAGTCGGCGGTGCGCCGGGCCCTGGACCCCCTCGGCATCTTCAACCCGGGCAAGGGCTGACCGATCCGGTCCCCCGCTACGTCAACCCGGGCAAGGGCTGACGGATCGCCCACGCCAGCACCCCCGACGGATGCCGTGCGCACCTGAGGCAGGTGATTACCCAGGGTATCTGGGCATAACGGAACGTGTTCGGATCGGCTCGGGGGATGGGGCTCGTGCGGGGGGTGCCTGGGGCGTGGCGGGTGATGGGGGGCCGGCGAAGGGAACGGGGGCACGGCGCCTGTCCCCCGAGGGCCGCCGGATTCTGGCGCTGGAGAACGAGACCGTGGCCGGCCACACATGCAAGGTCATCGAGCTGGATGGTCCGCTCGACGTCGGCCGGCTGCGGGCGTCGATCGCCAAGCGCCTGCCCCGGGCGCCGAAACTGAGCATGCGCTTGCAGCTGAGCGAGATTGACCACGCTCCGTGGTGGGTCCCGGATCCGCACGTGGACATCAATGCGCAGGTCGTGGACTGCCGCGAGCCGGAAGCAGACGACGCGGCCGGGTTCCGGGCCGCGGTTGCCGCCATCTTCGCCCAGCACCTGGACCGGTCACGGCCGCTGTGGCGGATGGACCTGATACCCCGGATGCCCGGGGGTGGCAGCGCACTGGTCTGGCGCATCCATCACGCCCTGGCGGATGGGCTGACGGCCATGCGCATGGCAGCCGCTGTGCTGTGGGACGAGGAGCCGGCGTCCACGGAGGGCACCGGCCGCGCGGCAGCGGCGAACCGGAACCGGGCCGGCGTGGCGAGCGGAAGCGGCGCCGCAGCGCAGCACCACTGGCTCGCCGGACTGCTGGTCGCCTCGCGTGAGGTGCCGCAGCCGTGGCTGAGGTCGCCATTCGACGGTCACATCGACGGCCGGCGTGCGGTGGCATTCAGCACCGCCGGGCTCGCCGATCTGCGTCACGTCGCGGCGGCCACCGGCGGCGCGACCGTGAACGACGCGGTGCTCGCCGTGGTGGCGGGCGGGCTGCGTCGCTGGCTCGAGGCCCATCACGGCCATCTCGGCGAGGTCCGGGTGAAGGTGCCGGTGAGCTTGCACACCCCGCCGCTCGTCCCCGGCGACGCCGACTCCCAGCCCGGCAACCGCGACTCGTTCTTCTGCCTCGACCTGCCGCTGGGATCGGCCGACCCGCTCGAGCGCCTGACCGCCATCCGGCGTGCCACCCGGGTCCGCAAGCAGAGCCACGACGCGCAGCAACTCGACGCGCTCATGCGCGGGCTGGCGCACACGCCGGGGCTGAGCAGGTTCGCAGACCGCATCCTGGCTCATCCCCGCTCGTTCGCGCTGAACGTCTCCAACGTCCCCGGTCCGCGCCGTCCGATCCAGGTGCTCGGGGTGCCGGTGCGCGCGATGTACTCGCTCGCCGAGATCGGCGAGCACCACGCCCTGCGCGTCGCCGTCGTGTCGCTCGCCGACAACCTGAGCTTCGGCCTGGTCGCCGACCCGACGCTGCTGGACGACGTGGACCACCTGGCCGCGGGCATGCAGGCCGAAGCCGCCGCCCTGACCGCGCGCCGCCCAACCGGCCCACCGCCGCCCAGCTAACAGGGAATCCTGTCAGTATGGGGAAACGTCTCAGCTGTATGCGCTGACGCGATACCCCGCTAATCAATTGGCGGCTACGCCGTCCCGGGGGGTGGGGTCAGGTGAGCGGGAGGATTGACGTGCTGCGCGGCCCGACGCCGCGCAGCACGGCCACGACCTTGCCGCGGATCGCCGCCTTGTCGCCGGGTATGGGCGTGTAGGCAGGGTTCTGCGGCATCAGCCAGACTCGGCGGTCCACCTTCTTGTACGTCTTGACCGTGCCCTCGACCTCGATTCCGTCGATCAGGGCGGCCACGATGTCGCCGTCCCGCGGCTTCTCGTAGAGCTCGCGCACCACGACCCAGTCGCCATCGAAGATCCCGACGCCGATCATGGAATCGCCGACGACCTCGAGGATGAACAGGCCCTCTTCGGGCCCGACCACGTCTCTGGGCAGCGGGACGCGAACCCCGGCTGGCCCCAGCGGAGCAATCGGCTCGCCCGCGGCGACCCGGCCGGCGACCGAGACCCAGGCCACCCTGTCCGGGTCGTTCTCCCCGGGCGTTTCCTCGGCCCGCCTGGCCTCCTCGGCGGCGGCTTCGCCGGGCTGCAGCAGCCGCACCGTCCGCGGCGACCCCTCCTCATAGCTGAGGTAGCCCTCGGCCTTGAGTTCCCGAAGGTGATGCAGGGCGCTGGACGCGCTCTTCAGCCCGGCCGCCATGGCGATCTCCCGGTTGGTCGGCGAGCAGCCGTGAACTGCCGCGTACTCGTCGATAACCCGCAGGATCGTGCTCCGGCGCCAGGTCAGAACGCCCCGCCCGGGTTCCGCGCTGTCCGTCATCGAGCCTCCGCCTCGGTGATCATTACCAGCTTAGGTCCGAACCCGGCGGTCAGCTAGGTCGGTCGAGGATGCGGACTTTCATGATCGTGGTAGCTGACGAGCACAGTTGCTCGGTATCTACCACGATCATGAAGGAACGGGCCGCGCGGCGGGACGAGG
>JASHQP010000019.1 GCA_030039095.1 Streptosporangiaceae bacterium | reverse complement strand
GGCCCGGTGGGTGGCCGCCCGTCTCCGGCCGCCGGCTCCGGTGCCGTTCGGGCGGCGGCGACCGCCAGGCAGCAGGCGGCGGCGTGGGTGGCGGCACAGGTCAGCCACACCGCCGTCGTCTCGTGCGATCCGGCCATGTGCGCTGCCCTGCAAGCCAAGGGAGTCCCCGCCGGGGATCTCATGACCCTGGGACCCGGGACGAACAGCCCGCTCGGCTCCGCCGTCATCGTGGCCACAGCCGCCGTGCGCAGCTTGTTCGGCAGCCGGCTGACCGGCGTGTACGCACCCACCGTCATGGCCAGCTTCGGCTCGGGGGCTGCCCAGATCAGCGTCCGCGCCTACGCCGCTGGCGGGGCGTCATCGTTCCTGGCGGCGCTCGAGGCCGACGAACTGTCCAGGATCAGCGCCGGGCGGCAGCTGCTCCGCAACGCCCGGGTGATCGTGGCCGCGGCCGCGAGACAGCAGCTCGTCGCCGGCCAGGTTGACTCACGGCTGCTGATCACCATCGCCACCCTGTCCGGCCAGGGCCCGGTCAGCATCGCCGCCTTCGGCGACTCGGGGCCCGGCGCCAGCCCGGGCGTGCCGCTGCGCGAGGCCGAGCTGGTCGCCCCCGCCGAGGCCAAGAGCGGGTACCTGCACTCCACGATCTCCCTGCTGCAGGCGCAGCAGCAGCCATACCTGGCGAACAGCGTGACCCTGGTGCACCTCGCCAACGGTCAGCAGGCGGTGCGGATCGAGTTCGCCGCGCCGAGTCCCCTGGGACTGCTGAGCGGCTAGGCACACAGCCAGTACCGGGAAACAGGAGGGGACCATGAATGTGTCACGACGGGTGGCGTGGCTGACCAGACTGGTCACGGCGGGCGCGCTGGCGCTCGGCGTCGCGGGGCTGTTCGGCGCCGCCGCCTCGGCCGCGTCCGCGTCAACCGGAACGGGCTATCTGCGGCTCGCGCACCTGTCGCCGAACACGCCCGCGGTTGACGTCTACCTCTACTCGTTCGGCGACCCCAGTGCGATGGTCGTGCTTCATCACGTGGCCTACGGCGACGTGTCACCCTACGAGCAGGTGGCGCCCGGCGAGTACACCGTTGCCATGCGCGCCGCGGGCGCGGCGGCGTCGTCCAAGCCGGTGCTGTCCACGACCATCGACGTGGTCTCCGGCCACGCGTACACGGTCGCGGGCGTGGGCCCGTTCGCGGGCCTGAAGCTGCAGGTACTCGACGACCGGCTGACGACCCCGCCGAACAAGGCTCTGGTGCGGGTCATCCAGGCGTCGATGCACCAGACCTCGGTCACCGTGACCGCCGGCGCGAAGACGCTGGGCCGCAACCTCAACTTCACCGCGGTCACGAAGTACAAGGCGGTGAACCCGGGCACCGTCACGGTCACCGCGACCGGCACGAGCGAGCACGGGAGCACCCAGTACACACTGGCCGCCGGCACCATCTACACGTTCGTCGTCCTGGACAAATCCGGAGAGCTCGAGGTCACCGGCCTGGTGGACTCGGCCGGCGCCAACTCGATGCCCGTGGGCGGTGCGCAGACCGGCTTCGGCGGAACCGCCGGCCGCCCGGGTGACTCGCTGCTGCCATGGGCCGCCGCGGCTGCGGCCGGGCTCCTGGTCGCGGGCGGCGGGTTCATCGGGCTGCGCCGTCGGCGCCGTCCCGCCATGCATGCCAGGTGACCTGAAACAACCGGCCGGCCGGCACATCTCGCCCATCCGCGTGGTGCGCCGGCCGGTCGCTGCCGTCATTCTTGCCTGCGGCGTCCTCGCCGCGGGCGCAGGTATCACCGGGCTGGCGGTGGCGAGCCAGACCGGCCGGCCACCGACACCGGTGGGCAAGCCGACGTTCGCCCCGGTTCCCGTCGGCAGGCAGGCGCCGGTGCCCCTGCCGTCGGTGCGCCGGGTGGCCAGGCCCGTTTCCCTGGTCATCCCCGCGATCGGCGTCAGCACGCCGCTGATCCACCTCGGGCTCACTGCCACTGGTGCGCTGCAGGTCCCGTCCAGCACGTCGCTGGCCGGCTGGTACACCGGCAGCGCACGGCCCGGCGCCATCGGCTCGGCCGTGATCGCCGGGCACATCGACTCGGTGAGCGGGCCCGGGGTGTTCTTCCGGCTGCGACTGCTGCGCCGGGGCAACCGCGTCTACGTTCGGCGGGCCAACGGCTCGGTCGCCGTGTTCGAGGTGACCGCGGTGCAGGCCTACCTCAAGACCCGCTTTCCCACCGAGGCCGTGTACGGGCCGGAGCCCGACGCCCAGCTGCGCCTCATTACCTGCGGCGGCACGTTCGACTACGCGACCGGGCACTACCTCAGCAACGTGATCGTGTACGCCACGCTCGTTCAGTGAGCGCCCGCCGTGGCGAACCGGCTCAGCGAGAACCTGCCCAGGGCAGGGTCCGGCTCACCGCCGGTGGCCAGGCCAGCGAGCAACTCGCCGAGCAGCGGCCCGAACTTGAAGCCGGTCCCCGATGTTCCGCTGCCGATCACGATCCGGCCGACCCGGTCCACGACGAAGTCCTCGTCGGGGCTGTTGTCATAGACGCAGCGCTCCGTCCGGGTCAGCTCCGGGCCCAGGCCGGGCAGGTACTCGTGCGCCAGCCCGGTCAGCCGCGCGGTGAGCTCGCTGTCGGGCGACTGATCCTGGCTTCCAGGGTCGATCACCGGACCGCTGTGATGGAATCCGAACTTGTACAGCGCCTCGCCCGGCACCGGCAGCCCGTAGGCCTCTGGCGGCCCGTGGCAGATGAAGATCGGCAGGACCGGGTCTGGCACGCCTGCCGTGCTGACGTACGCGACCTGCTCCAGCGTGGCGACCGAGGGTACCGTGATCCCGCTCCCGGCGACCAGCCCCGCTGTCCACGGCCCGGCGCACACGACGGCCGCGCGCGCTGAGATCTCGCCGGACGTGGTCCGGACGGTCACCCGGCGGCCGTCGTCCGCGATGCCGGTCACGGTGACACCGGGCCGGATGTCGGGCACGGCCGCCGCCAGCGCCCGGAGCGTCGTGTCCGCGCTGATCACGCACGATTGCAGTTCCAGCAGGGCCGGGCCACCGACCGCGATGGCGGGGTATCTCGCCGCCGCCTCGGCCTCCGTGAGCAGCTCATGCGGCGCGCCGGCGGTGCGCATGGCGTCGCGGACCCCGCCGAGGTGCTCGCCGAGCGTGAGGTGCGGCGTGGGATGCAGCAGCCGCCGGCCGCTCTCGTCTTCCAGCTCGGCCCAGGTGCCGCGGGCGCGCATGGCCAGCCCGACCATCTCCGCGTCGTCATAGCCCAGCCGGAAGATGCGGCAGCTGCCCTTCGACCCGCTCGCCTCGTGCCCGACCTCTGCCTGCTCCAGCAGGACGACCTCGTGGCCGGTCCTGGCCAGCGCCCGCGCGGTGGACAGGCCGAGCAGGCCGGCGCCGACGACCACGACCTCGCTGCGTGCTTCCATGGCGTCCCCCCGCTACCAGCCGCGTGCCCGCCACTCCGGCACGCGCGGCCGCTCGGCCCCGAGCGTGGTGTCCTTGCCGTGCCCCGGGTACACCCAGGTGCCGTCCGGCAGCTCGGCGAACACCCGCGCCTCGAGGTCATCCATGAGCTGGCCGAAACGCTCCGGGTCGTGCTCGGTGTTGCCGGGCCCGCCGGGGAACAGGGAGTCGCCGGTGAACAGGTGCGGCTGGTCGGCAAGCGCGCCGCCGGCGTCGTAGCAGAGCGCGATGCTGCCCGGCGTGTGGCCGCGCAGGTGGATCACGGACAGCTCGGCGTCGCCGACGCTGATCGTGTCGCCGTGCCGCACCAGGTCCGTGGGGGGCACCGGCAGCGGGCCTGCGTCCTGCGGGTGGGCGGCCGTCTTCGCGCCGGTCGCCCGCTGGACCGCCTGCAGCGCCTGCCAGTGGTCCCAGTGCTGGTGCGTGGTGACGATCATGTCCAGCGGGGCGTCGCCGATCAGCGCCAGCAGGGTGTCCGGGTCGTTCGCGGCGTCGATCAGCAGCAGGTCCCCGGTGCTGGTCGACCGCAGCAGGTAGGCGTTGTTGTCCATGGGCCCGACGGAAACCTTCGTGATGGTGAGGCCGGGAAGCTCCCTGGTGTCGGCCGGCCCGCCGACGCTGACATCGCCCGTGTACGTCATCTCTCTCCATCCGTCGCAGCTGCCGCACCGCCGAACTGCGGGCGTCCGCCCGAGCGCGGATCGCCCACCTTCGGCAGCTTAGGGGGGAGGCGTCCCGGCGTCATCGGCCGGCTCCGGTCCGGTGCGGCGACCGCCAGTGCACGCCGGGCCCGAGCCCGGCGCCAGGCGGCCCGGCGGGAATCAGCCGGGGAGGTTGCTGGTTACAGCCGGAGGATGCGCGCGGCGTTGCGGGCACTGGCCCGCGGGGGCTTTCCGGGCTGCGGTGGGAAGCTAAAAGGCGCCGAGTTTTGTCAGACCCGCCGGATACGATGGCGCAGCGTCCCCCGACCCCGTCTACCGCCGTCAAACCCGGAGAACTGAGCACAAAGTGGCTGATCGTCTCGTCGTCCGCGGCGCGCGTGAGCACAACCTCAAGGACGTCTCGCTCGAGCTGCCCCGCGATGCGCTGATCGTCTTCACCGGCCTGTCCGGCTCCGGCAAGTCGAGCCTGGCCTTTGACACGATCTTCGCCGAGGGCCAGCGGCGCTACGTCGAGTCGCTGTCCGCGTACGCCCGGCAGTTCCTCGGCCAGATGGACAAGCCCGACGTCGACTTCATCGACGGGCTGTCCCCGGCGGTTTCCATCGACCAGAAGGCGGCGGGCCGCAACCCGCGCTCGACCGTCGGCACGATCACCGAGGTGTACGACTACCTGCGGCTGCTGTATGCGCGGGTGGGGAAGCCGCACTGCCCGATCTGCGGCAGGCCGATCGCGCGCCAGACCCCGCAGCAGATCGTCGACCGGGTGATGGAGCTGGACGAGGGAACCCGGTTCCAGGTGCTGGCGCCGGTGGTGCGCGGCCGCAAGGGCGAGTACGGCGAGATGCTGCGCGAGCTGCAGGCCAAGGGCTACTCGCGGGCCAGGGTGGACGGCATCATCATCCGGCTGGACAGCGTCGGCGCCGGCGGTGCCCCGGGTGACCTGCCCGCGCTCAAGAAGTACGAGAAGCACAACATCGAGGTCGTCGTCGACCGGCTCGACGTGAAGGAGTCGTCCCGGCGCAGGCTGACCGACTCGGTGGAGACCGCCCTGAACCTGTCCGGCGGCGTCGTCGTGCTCGACTTCGTTGACCTGCCCGACAGCGACCCGCACCGCGAGCGGATGTTCTCCGAGCACCTGGCCTGCCTGTACGACGACCTGTCCTTTGACGAGATGGAGCCCCGCTCGTTCTCGTTCAACTCGCCGTGGGGAGCCTGCCCGGACTGCACCGGGCTTGGCACGCGGATGGAGGTCGACCCCGAGCTGGTGGTCTCCGATCCGGCCAAGACCCTGGCCGAGGGGGCGATCGGCCCGTGGAGCGGCGGTCACGTCAGCGACTACTTCCTGCGGCTGATCGAGGCGCTCGGCGACGCGATCGGGTTCAGCATCGACACGCCCTGGGAACGGCTGCCGGCCGCGGGCCGCACGGCGCTGCTGCGGGGTTACGACAAGCAGGTGCACGTCCGGTACAAGAACCGGTACGGGCGGGAGCGTTCTTACTACACGAACTTCGAGGGCGCGATCCCGTACATCGAGCGGCGGCACTCCGAGGCGGAGAGCGACTCCAGCCGGGAGCGGTACGCGGGGTTCATGCGCGAGGTGCCGTGCCCGACCTGCCACGGCGCGCGGCTGAAGCCGGTGTCGCTCGCGGTGACCGTGGACGGGAGGTCGATCGCCGAGTTCTGCGCGCTGCCCATCGGCGAGCTGGCCAAGCGCCTTCTCGAGCTGGAGCTTTCCGACCGGGATCAGCAGATCGCCGGGCGGATCCTCAAGGAGGTCAACTCCCGGCTCGGCTTCCTGCTCGACGTGGGGCTCGACTACCTGACGCTCGACCGGGCGTCGGCGACCCTGGCCGGCGGCGAGGCGCAGCGGATCCGGCTGGCCACCCAGATCGGCTCGGGCCTGGTCGGCGTGCTGTACGTGCTGGACGAGCCGTCGATCGGCCTGCACCAGCGGGACAATCACCGGCTGCTCGAGACGCTGATCAGGCTGCGTGATCTCGGCAACACGCTGATCGTGGTAGAGCACGACGAGGACACCATCCGCGCCGCCGACTGGGTGGTCGACATCGGGCCGCGAGCGGGCGAGCACGGCGGCAACATCGTGGTCTCCGGCACGATCCAGGAACTGCTGGACAGCAAGGAGTCGCTGACCGGCGCGTACCTGACCGGCCGCGAGTCCATCCCGGTGCCCGGGCAGCGCCGCAAGCGCTCCAAGAGCCGGGAAGTGGTGGTCAAGGGCGCCGTCGAGCACAACCTGCGCGGCGTGGACGTGGCGTTCCCGCTCGGCTGCTTCATCGCCGTCACGGGGGTCTCCGGGTCCGGCAAGTCCACTCTGGTCAACGACATCCTGTACAGCGCGCTGGCCAAGGAGCTGCACGGCGCCAGGATCGTGCCGGGCAAGCACACCCGGGTCACCGGCATGCAGCACCTGGACAAGGTCGTGCACATCGACCAGGGCCCGATCGGCCGTACCCCGCGGTCCAACCCGGCCACGTACACCGGGGTGTTCGACCACGTACGGCGGCTGTTCGCAGCGACCACCGAGGCAAAGGTGCGCGGCTACCAGCCGGGCAGGTTCTCGTTCAACGTCAAGGGCGGCCGGTGTGAGGCGTGCTCCGGCGACGGCACCATCAAGATCGAGATGCAGTTCCTGCCCGACGTCTACGTGCCGTGCGAGGTCTGCCACGGCGCCCGGTACAACACCGACACCCTGCAGGTGCATTACAAGGGCAAGACCATCTCGGACGTGCTGAACATGCCGATCGAGGAGGCCGCCGGGTTCTTCGAGGCCATCCCGGCCATCCACCGGCACCTGCAGACGCTCGTGGACGTCGGCCTGGGCTACGTGCGGCTCGGGCAGCCCGCCCCGACGCTGTCCGGCGGCGAGGCGCAGCGCGTCAAGCTCGCCTCCGAACTGCAGCGCCGGTCCGCCGGCCGGACGATCTACGTGCTCGACGAGCCCACCACCGGCCTGCACTTCGATGACATCCGCAAGCTGCTCGGCGTGCTCGGCCGGCTGGTGGACAGCGGCAACACGGTCATCGTCATCGAGCACAACCTCGACGTGATCAAGACGGCGGACTGGGTCATAGACCTGGGGCCCGAAGGCGGCTCCCGCGGCGGCGACGTGATCGCGACCGGAACACCTGAGGACGTCGCCCAGGTGGAAGAAAGCTACACCGGCCAGTTCCTGAAGAAGATCCTCAACGTGTAGCCCGTGGCCGGTCCCGCCGCCGTGCCCGGGTTGCGTTGGCTGCGGCGGTTATCCCCGCCCTGGAATCGTGAGGCCAGCCCGAGGCCGTCGACGTGGCAGACCTGGCGGGCGCGCCCTGACCAGCGGACCTTGGCCCCGGGCGCTACGCTGCCCGGGATGGAGATCAGCACAGGCAGCGGGCCGGCCCTTGCCGAGCTTGACGGGCCGGACGGGCCGGGCCCCCCGCAATTCCTCATGGTGCTCACCCACGGGGCCGGCGGCGGCGTCGGCAGCCCCGACATTCTGGCCGCGGCAGAGGCGGCGCGCAGCCTCGGCGGTGCCGTCGCCCGGGTGCTGCAGCCGTACCGGGTGCGCGGCGCCCGCGCGCCCGGATCACCGGGCCCGCAGGACAAGGCGTGGCTGGAGGTCATCGGGGCGCTGCGGCAGAGATTCCCGGGGATCCCGCTGGTTCAGGGCGGCCGCAGCAACGGCGCCCGCGTCGCCTGCCGCACGGCCCGGGCAGCGGGAGCGCGGGCGGTTGTGGCGCTGGCGTTCCCGCTGCATCCGCCGGGCCGCCCGGAGCGCTCCCGGGCCGAGGAACTGCGCCTGGCCGACCCCGTGCTCGTGATCAACGGGGACCGGGACCCGTTCGGCATCCCGGAGAGTGCCGACGCATCCCGGGTCGTCGTGCTGCCCGGGGAAACGCACGCGCTGTCGCGGCACCCGCACGAAGTGCGCGTGGCCGTGGAGTCGTGGCTGCGTGAGGTCCTGCGGCCGGCCGATGGCTAGGCGGCAGACGAATGCGTCTTTTTGGCCGGTACGTTCGGTTTCTTGACCACGGGCACCGGCTGGCAGATCAGGTCGGTGGGGCGGTGGGGGGCGATGGGCTCTCCGTCGGGGAGCAGTTCCCCGGTGTCCTCAAAAACGACTATCCCGTTGCACAGCAGGCTCCAGCCCTGCTCCGGGTGGCTGATTATGGTTCGGGCCGCCTCGCGGTCCGGGCCGCTCGGCCCTGGACACGGTGGCGTATGCGGGCACATGCGCGTGCCTCCTGGTCAGTACTCGTGTGTGTTCTTGTTTACAAAGCTACTGTGCCAGCAGCGCTGCGGAGCACGGCATGGCCCGTTGTGACTGTTTTCGGCGCCACCCTTTGTAGCTTTCGTTGGTGTGCGTTCTGGTACGAAGGTACTACCCATTGTTACGAGTAACGTCACGGTCCGTAGTCAAACCGTTAACCGGCCGCGGCGCGCGGGCCGGCATCTCCGGCAACAGCGTGCCTCGTTGCGGTGACGGCAGGAAGCCGCCACGCCGACCCGGCATGACTAGACCTGACGGGCAATCAGGGGCACATAGTGACTAGGCCCGCGGGCGGGTCAGATCCCGACGGCAGGCACGTGCGTGGCACCGCCTCCGGGGAGGTCGGTGCGCGGCGCCGGCGGCATTCCGGTGAGCCGGTGCGTCTCGCGCAGCGTCAGCAGGCGTTCCGCCTCGTCGGTCCAGGCGTGTACGGCGGACTTGGCCTTGGCCTTGCGGCGGTAGATCCAGTCCTCGTAGCCGCGCGGGCCGATCTCCGCCCGCTGGGCCGCGTAAGCCGCGCGCATCGCGCTGGTCAGGGCGTCGTCGAGGTTACGGGCCAGGGGATACAGGTCCTCGTCCCGCATGCCCTGGGCCTGGGCCTTCCGGTAAACCTGCTCGGTCTCCCGCGCCCGCGCCAGGAGATCATCGAACTGCGCGGCGAGCGCGACGTCCGCGGCATATTCCGATTCGGCGCTGGCGCTGACCTGATGGCGACGCGTGATCACGCCGTCAGCCTAGCGGACGGCGAACTTCCGCCGGTTACCGGGAGAAGTAGTGCCAGCCGAGCCACAGCCAGCCCAGCAGGATGAGCGCGCGGCCGGCCTTCGAGCGCATGACATAGCCGAGCCACTCGCCGAGCGTGGGTATACGTGAGCCCTTCCGCCTGCCCAGGAACTCGAGCACGAACAGCGCGAGAATCAGCGCCGCGAACCCGATGATCGTGATGACGCGGGTAACCATGCGGGCCTCACCTGCGCACCAGAGCCCAGCCGGCGAGCAGCCAGAGGAGGATTCCGGCCGCTTTCACCGGCCGCGTCCCGAGCACTGGGTCGATCAGGGTGGTGAGCGCCGGGTGCCAGCTTGGCGCGCCGTCCTTGAACGCGGAAGCCTCCCATTCGAACAACGCCCCGACCGCGATCGCCCAGTAGGAGAACCCGGTCAGGTCCAGGCGATCTGGCGGGGGAATTCGCTTTGGCGGCCGGACATAGGCGATGACGGCCAGCAGGGCTCCCGGCACCAGAACGATCAGCAGCGCGCTGATGGTGAACGGCACGGTGCCCGCGGCGAACCAGGAATAGGCGATCAGGACGGCGGCCGCCGCGGCCTTTCCGAGCGCCGGGTTGCGAAGGCGTGGCGGTAGGCCCGGCCGGCCCAGGCGCCATCGCCGTGACGGCTCCTGGGGCGGCAGATCCGGCCAGCGTGGCACGTCGTCAGCGGCCATCGGCAACCCCCTCTCAATGATCGTCGCATTGTCGACACCCTGCGCAAAGAGGCTTCTGCGGGGCATGTAGGACGCGGCGGAACGGCAGCCTACCAACAACCCCGGGCGCAGCCCGGGGTTGTTGGCGGGGGAGCAGGCCGGAACCCGCAGGTCAGCTACGGCCTGAGCTTGGCTTTTGGCGGGCCGGAGTGCTGGTTTCGGGGGGTGGGAGTGCTGGTCTTGGGGGTGGGAGTGCTGGTTTCGGGGGGTCTTCGGGGGGCGGAGCCCCCCGAATGTCAGGCAAGGCTCTCCTGCCAGCTTGCGTTCAGGGCGGCGTACTCGCCGCTCTCCGCCAGCAGCCGCTCCGGCGGCCCGTCTTCGATGATCCGGCCGCCGGAGATCATCAGCACCCGGTCGGCGATCTGCACCGTGGACAGCCGGTGCGCGATGACGAGCGCGGTGCGCCCGGCCAGGATCGTGCGCAGCGCCCGCTGCACCAGCTGCTCGGTGGGGATGTCGAGCAGCGACGTGGCCTCGTCGAGCACCAGGACGGCCGGGGCCGCGAGGAAGGCCCGGGTAAACGAGATCATCTGGCGCTGGCCCGCGGACAGCCGCCCGCCGTGCTTGCCCACCTGCTCGTCGTAGCCCGCCGGGAGCAGGCGGATGAACTCGTGCGCACCGATCGCCCGCGCCGCCGCCTCGACCTCGCCGCGCGTCGCGCCCGGCCTGCCCAGCTCGATGTTCTCCGCGATGCTGCCGGTGAACAGGAAGTTCTCCTGGGTGATCAGGACCACCTCCCGGCGCAGGCTCTGCTCGGACAGCTGCCTGAGATCGACACCGTCCAGGAGCACCCTGCCCCGGCCCGGATCGTAGAACCTGGCCATCAGCCGCGCGATCGTGGTCTTGCCCGCGCCGGTGGCGCCGACCAGCGCAACGGTCTGCCCGGCCGCGATGGTCAGGTCGAGGCCGGGCAGCACCGGTGCGTCCCGGTAGCCGAACTGCACATCGTCGAACCGCACGGCTCGCCCGCTCCTGGCCGGATCCGCGGCGGCCGGAAGCGCGACGGGCTCGTCGGGCTCGGCCACGCCCGGCTCCTCGTCCAGCACCCCGGAGATCTTCTCCAGCGCCGCCGCGGCCGACTGGAACGTGTTGTAGAACTGCGACAGGTCCTGCAGCGGGTCGAAGAAGCGCTGCAGGTAGAGCACGAACGTGACGAGCACGCCTACCTTCATGTCGCCGTGGATAACCCGGAGCCCGCCGTAGAGCAGCACGGCGCCGATCGCCAGGTTGCCGACCAGGGTGATGCCCGGCGAGTAGATCGCGATCAGCCGGGACGAGCGCAGGCTGGCGGCCGCGTAATCCCGGTTGAGCTCGCCGAAGATGCCCTGATTCCGGCGCTCCCCGCGGAAGGCCTGGACCGCGCGTATGCCGCCGAACGTCTCCACGAAATAGACGATGACCTGCGCGATCGTCTCCCTCGTCCGCCGGTAGGCGGCCGCCGACTCGCGGCGGAACCAGACAGTCAGCCACGTCAGCGGCCCGAAGCCGACCAGCACCACCAGCGCCAGCGGCCAGTCGAGCAGCAGCATCCCGGTGCCGACCAGCAGCAGCGAGAGGACCGCTGATACCAGCGAGTCCAGGCCTTCCTCGAACAGGTCGGAGATCGAGTCGATGTCCGAGACCTGGCGGGAGATCACCCGGCCGGACGTGTAACGCTCGTGGAACGACACGGGGAGCCGCAGGAAGTGGGCGAACAGCCGGCGGCGGAGGTCGGTGACCACCTCGGCGCCCAGCCGGCCGATCGCGCCGATGTAGGTGCGCGTGGCGATGGCCTGGACCAGCACCGCGATGGCGAAAGCGACGATCACGACGATGAGCGGGACGAAGGGGGAAGTGGAGAGGGACGGGGTGGTGGGCGGGGGGTGGGGGCTGTGATCGAGCTGGGGGATCCGGTCGATCCCGACCCCGACCAGCCAGGGCCCGGCCAGGGCCGCGACGTTGGCTATCACGATCAGCAGCAGGATCGCCGCGCACCAGGCCCGGTGCGGGCGAAGCAGGTCCTGCAGCAGCCGCCTGCCCCGGGTGCGCAGCAGCGCCGCGAGGCTCGCCGTGATCTCGTCGGCGTCCTCCGCGGCGATGCCGCGCCATGCCTGTGCGGTCGTCTGGCTCATCTGGTCCCCCGGCTCACCTGCGGGCCTCCGTCAGGCCCGGATCCCCGGCCGGGTCGAGGCCGGGGTGCTCATCGTCGGAGCCGCTCATCAGGCTCCGGTAGCGGGGCTGGCTCGCGAGCAGCTCCCGGTGCGACCCGGTCGCGACGACCACCCCGCCGTCGAGAAGCGCCACCCGGTCGGCGAGCATGACCGTGGACGGCCGGTGCGCCACGATCAGGGCCGTCGACTCGGCCATCACCTCCTCGAGCGCGCGGGTGACCTTTGCCTCGGTGTGCACGTCGAGCGCTGACAGCGGGTCGTCGAGGAGGAGCACGGCGGGCCTGGCCAGGATCGCGCGAGCCAGCGCCACGCGCTGGCGCTGGCCCCCGGACAGGGCCATGCCCTGCTCGCCGATCCGCGTGTCCAGTCCCCAGGGCAGGCCGGCGACGAAGTCGGCCTGCGCAGCGTCCAGGGCGGCGCGTATCTCCTGCTCACCGGCGCCCGGGTTGCCATAGCTGACGTTCTCCCTGACGCTCACCGAGAACAGCGTGGGTTCCTCGAACGCGCAGCCGACGGCCGAGCGAAGAGTGGCGAGCGGCAGATCCCTGACGTCGGTTCCGTCCAGCAGGATCGCCCCGGACGACACCTCCGCCAGCCTCGGCACCAGCTGCATCAGCGTCGACTTGCCCGAGCCGTTGGGGCCGACCAGCGCGAGTGTCTCGCCCGGCTCGAGCTCCAGGGTGACGCCGCGCAGCACCGGCGCCGGCGTCCCTGGGTATCGGAACGTCACGCGGTCGAACACCAGACGGCCGTGCGTCCTCGCCGGCTGCGCGGGCGCACGGCCGGATCCGGCCACGCGGTCGGTGATGGCGGGGTCGGTGTCGAAGATCTCGTAGATCCGCTGCGCGGCAGTGGCCGCCTCCTGGCCCGAGGCCAGGATGTAGCCCATCGCCTCGATGGGCCAGACCATCTGCAGGGCCAGGGTGATGAACGCGACCAGACCGCCGAGGGTCAGCTCGTTCCTGCTGACCGCGAGCGCGCCGAGCAGCAGGATCATGCCGATCACCGCGTTGGGCAGCAGGTCGAGGCCGGACCAGAACGTGCCGCGCAGCCTTGCCTTCTGCACCTGCGTGTCCTGCACGAGCGCGGCCTGGGCGCCGTGCCGCTGGGCCGCCTCGTCGCGGCGGCCGAGCGCCTTGAGCACCCGCACACCGGTCGCGGCCTCCTCGACGTACGTGGCGAGGTCACCCTGCTGGTCCTGGGACCGGCGGGACAGCACCCGGTAGCGCCGCTCGAAACGCGTGCACAGGCCCACGACAGGGAGGAAGACGCACCCGGTGAGCAGGCCGAGCCACCAGTTCAGCCTGATCAGCAGCGCCACGACCGCGACGAACGTCACCACGTTGGTGACGAAGAAGATCGTGCCGAAGCCCGCGAAACGCCGGATCGCGGCGAGGTCGGTGGTCGCGCGGGACAGCAGCTGGCCGGACTGCCAGTCGTCGTGGAACCCGGCGTGCAGGCGCTGCAGATGCGCGTACAGAGCGTCGCGCATCGACTGTTCCAGGTCGGTGACCGCGCTGGCCTGCACCCACCGCCGGTAAAGGTTTAAAGCGGCCTGGAGCACGCCCAGCGCGGTCGCGGCCAGGCCGAGCGGCAGCAGCGCGCGGGCGTTCCCGTGCGCGATCGGCCCATCGATGATTCCCTTGATCAGCAGCGGGATCGCGATCTCGGCACCAGCTGCCGTGATCGCGGCGGCGAGCATGAGCGCGAGCTTCAGATAGTAGGCCCGCAGATACTCCCGGGTCCGCCACAGCGCCGCGAGCGGCGTCTGCTCCGCGTGCTTCTGCTTGCCGGTGGTTTGCCGGGTTTGGGCATGCGGCATCGCGGTTGGAGTATTGGCGGGCATTCTCAGCAGGCTAACTGCGCTCATGGCCGACTGTCATCTCTATTTTCCTCCGATACGGCGCGGGATGGCGGAGGGTGGGTAGCTCCGGCTGTCCGCGGGGTGCCGGAGAGCTGGCGGCTACGGCTGTGCCGGAGCCAGAGGTCGGCCAGGGAGGAGCCATGGAGTTCGGCAGGGGACGGCCCGGCGCCCGCCCGTTTCCCTGATCCCAGGTGACGGGCTGGTCCGCGGCTGGCGGGTTAGCCGCTTACCGGGACGGCGTGACCGTCATCGTCGAGCTGGCTTGCCAGTTCGACGAGCAGACCTGGGCGGCACAGACGCCGTGCACGGGCTAGCGTGCCGCCGACCTTGCCGGGCACCTGCGCTGCGTTGCCGACGACTACCACGAGTACCTCGACGACGCCCCAGCCAGCAGGCTGGCGCGGCTGATGGCCACCGGCGCGCATCCCGACACCCTGACCCGCAAGCTGGCCAGGCAGAACGCGGCCGAGCTCGCGGCGCTCGCCGACCGTCCGGCGGCTCAGCACATCGCCGCGTTCGCGCAGGCCGCCCGGTTGTACGCGCGACGGCTCGGGCCGCTCTGGGATATGCCGCATCACCGCTACCGGGACGCGCTGGTGACCGTGGGCGGCATGGCCGGTGCCGCCTGCGCCGAGTGGCCCCTGCACGCGTGGGACCTCGCGAAGGCGCTCGGCAAGGAGCACCGGCCCGCCGCGCCGGAGATCGTGCTCGCCGGGTGGCGCGCCGGGGTTCCCCAGCGCATGCCAGCGCCCGGCCGGGGCGCCGGGGACCCGTGGCGGACACTGCTGCTGACCTCGGGCCGGTCACCTCGCTGGCCGAGCCCGGGGCGTGACGTTACGGGCGGTCCGACAGAATCCGGTGGCGATGGCGACTGATGCCGGCGCGGTCATGGCGGACCCGGCGCAGCTCGGCTAGCTCGCCCCGGTGTAGCGGTACAGGCGGGTCTCGCGGATCGTGAAGCCGAGCCGCTCGTAGAGCCGCCCGGCCGCGGCGCGCTCCGGGCGCGACGTCAGGTCGACGGTCCGGGCACCCCTCTCGCGGGCGATCCGCAGCGACTCCTGCATCATCGCCTCGGCGGTGCCCTGGCCGCGCGCCGACTCGTCCACGACCACGTCCTCGATCCAGGCCCGCACCCCGGTCGGGATCGGGAACATGACCAGGGTCATCGTGCCGGTGATGGCGCCGGAGGAGCGGGCCAGCAGGACCGTGTTGGCCGGGCAGCCGACGACCGCTTCCAGCGACTCCTTGGTGGGCGGCCCTGCGGACCTGGACAGCTGCGGGATCAGGCGGCCGAACGCCTCGACGACCTCGCCGGTCACCTCGTCGAGCACCTCTACCTGGACGGTCACCCGGTGGATATTACGCCCGATGCCGTCCGCTCGCGCTGATAGGCGCCGGGCGGCACGCCGATCACCCGCTTGAAGTGCCGGGTGAGGTGCGCCTGGTCGGCGAAGCCCGCCTTGGCGGCGACCACCGCGGGCGCCAGGCCGTCGTCGAGCAGCCGGCGGGCCAGGCGCACCCGGAGCTGGTTCAGGTACGCGTGCGGCGGCAGGCCGGTCTCCGCCCGGAAGGCGCGCAGCAGCGCGAACGGGCTCATCCCGGTGATCCGGGCGAGATCATCGAGGCTCGGCGGGTCGGTGAGCCGCTCCGCGATCACATCCCTGGCGGCACGGACCGCGCCCGGGGCCCGCCGGGCAGGGGCCGGCCCGGCCGGGCGGGCCGGCTTTGCATGGGCCAGCAGCAGGCCCGCCAGCCCTGCCCGCAGCAGGCTGGACGAGGAGAGCGGGTCGCCGCGCTCGGCGGCCACGTGGGCCGCCAGCAGCAGCCGGGCGCTGCGCTCGTCATAGACCACCGTCTGCGGGAACGACGGGATCGCGCGTGGCCAGCCGATCTCGCCGGCTACCCCGGTCACCACGTCCACCGCGGGGTAGAGAACCCGGTACGTCCAGCCATCCGGCCCTGCGGCCTGGCCGGTGTGCACGACGTCGGGGTTCAGCAGCGCCACAGCGCCGGCTCCGGCGCGCAGCAGGCTGCCGCCGTACTCGAACTCCTCCACCCCCGCCTCGATCAGGCCGAGGGTGAACGTCTCGTGGGCGTGCCTGCTGTAGCGGTGGGTCACGAACCTGGCCCGCAGCAGGTCCACGCCGGGCACAGCGGCGTGCTGCCAGTAGCGTGCGTTCTCGGCCGCCATAGACCCATGCTTACCTGATCCCGCCGCCCGGCGCCGAGACGCGAACGCTCAGTTCAGCAGCGGCGCCGGGTGCAGGGCGCTTCTCGGCAGGCGGCCGGTCAGCCAGCGCAGCAGCGCAGCGGCGAGCCCGGCGCTGATGGCGTCCAGCAGCCACGGCAGCCATGCGGCCACCGAGAACAGGGCGACCACGGCCGGCGCGAGCACGCCGGATACCGTGAACGCGTACTGGAACGCGGCCAGGTAGCGCGCCCGGACCGCGGCCGGCGCGACCGCCTCGGCCAGCGCCCCGGCCCTGAGCAGGAGCAGGCCCGCCATGGCCATGACCACGGTGGCGGCCAGCAGCACGGCGGGCCGCCAGGACGGCGGGACGGCAAGGGCCGCCACGCTGATCCCGCACCAGACGACGTAGAGCGCGGCACCAAGGATCATGACCGTCGTGCGGTTCAGGCCCTTGGTTATCCGCAGCATCAGCGTGGCCCCCGCTCCGGTCAATCCACCTGCCAGTGCGATAGCCGCACCCGGCAGCCATGGCCGGGTGTGCAGTTCCCGGAGCGCGTAAATAGAGATGCCGCTGAGGAAGAAGTCAATCGAGAGCACGGCGAGGCCGGTGGCGACGACAATGCCGAGGAAAAGCCCGTCCGACAATGGCCCGCGGCAGGCCTGCACGGCGGTGCGGGCGGCCTGGCGAGGCGGGCGCGGGGCACACACCATCACGGCGAGCAGCAGCGCGCAGGCGGCGAAGCTCACTGCGTCCGCCCCGACGGCGATCCGGTAGGCGGTCCGGCCGAGCACGCTGAGCAGCCCGCCAGCGGCCAGCCCGCCCAGGCTGAAGCACGCCGACCGGACCATGGCGGCCACCGCGAACGGCCGGTCTTTCGGGCCGTCATCGGCCACGTCCGAGATCAGGGTGCACAGCGAGCTGTAGAAAAGCTGCTGGCCCGCAGCGAGCAGGACCGCCGCCGCCACGACGATCGCCGCGCCCCGTGCGGCCAGGTAACCCAGCGCCCCGAGCGCCTGCAGGACCTCGGCGCCGACCACGACCCGCAGCGCCCCGACCCGGTCGACCAGCCGGCCCGCAACGAGCGGTATGGCCAGTCCCGCTACGGTCCCAGCGGCCACAACCGTCCCGGCAACCGCAATTGGCAATCCCACAATTCGCGTCACATAAATTATCACCATTGGCAGGAACAAGCCAGAACCGAAATTGTCCACACCCAGCGCAATGAGCAGCCCTGCCCGGCTCTTCGACATAGCGAATGACCATAACGATCCCGTGTCCGGCGCAATTTGCATTGCGGATTTCGGAGATTTAAGGCGCGTCTTCCGCCGTAATCTAGACGGACATATTAACGGAGAGCAGCGAGTCCATCACGATTGGTCATCCTGATGGGGCCGCGGCTGGCCGGCGGTGGGGTGGGCAGGCCGGCGGTGGGGGCGGGCAGGCAGCCCGGGCGGCGGCGCCGCCGCCGTAGCATGGGCGGGCCAATGCCGAACCCGATGGGACGCGCGTGTCTTCTGATTCGCCGCAACCGGAACCGACGCTGGCGGCCGTGCGGCAGCTCAAGGCCAGCTTCGGGATCGATGGGCGGCGCATCGACGCGGTTGGCTGCCTGCTGACCGATGGCCAGTTCCGGTCGGTCGCGGAGCTTGTGTCGCTGACCGGAACCTCCCGGCGGACCGCCGAGGCGGTGGTGCGCGCGGCCGGGCGGCACCTTGACGCCTCGGCCGGGCGGGTGCGGATCAGCGAGCGGTATGCGGCCGCGTACGCCGCCGAGTTCGGCTGCGCCGCGGACGAGCCCGTCCCGGATCCGTGGGACAGGCTGGCCCGGCGCGACCCGGCGGTCCTGGCCGAGGCCGCCCGGCTTGTCCAGCACGCCCCGGCCGCGCAGCGCGACCTCGACCAGGTGCCGGCCACCCCGGTGACCGTCCTCAAGCGCGGCCACTACCTGCGGCGGAGCTTTGACCTGCGTGACGCTCAGGTGCTCTGCGTCGGCGACCACGACCTGACCTCGCTCGGCCTCTTCCTCGCCGGGGGCGCGGATGGGCTGCGGGTGAGCGTGGTCGACGCCGACGAGGCGCTGCTCGGATACATCGACGACGAGGCCCGGCAGCGCGGCTTCGACGTGCGCTGTTTCGCGGCCGACCTGCGGCTCGGCCTGCCGCCGACGCTGCTGGAGTCGGCCCAGCTCATCTTCACCGATCCGCCCTATACGCCAGACGGAGTGCGGCTGTTCGTCGCCCGCGGCCTTCAGGGGCTCGCCGACACGCGCAACGGCCGGGTGCTCGTCGCGTACGGGTTCGGTGAGCAGCCCGCGCTCGGCCTGGCGGTGCAGCAGGCGCTGAGCCCGCTGCACCTCGCGTACGAGGCCGTGCTGCCCGGGTTCAGCCGCTACGCCGGCGCCGAGGCGATCGGCGGTGAGGCCGCCCTGTACGTGCTGCGCCCGACCC
>JASHQP010000215.1 GCA_030039095.1 Streptosporangiaceae bacterium | reverse complement strand
GACGTCGGCGACCACCTCATCCACGTGCGCCGGGTTCGTCGACGAGAACCGCCCGGCCGGAGCACCCGGTACAGGGTCACCTCCGATGACCGCGGAAACATTCTGAGCCATGTATGGCGTCCCTATCTCTATGTGTCGTTACGCAAGCGCACCCAGGACGCGGTCGAGCGCGGCCAGGCCGAATCCGAGGTCCTGCTCGGTCACGTCCAGCGGCGGCCGGAACCGTATCGTCTGCTCCCCGCACGGAAGGATGACCACGTGCTCCTCGAGCAGCATCCGCACCGCGGTGTCGCGGGCCGGCCCGCTCGGCAGGTCGAGCGCGCACATGAGCCCGCGCCCGCGGACGTTCGACACCAGCTGCGGGTGGCGTTCCGCGAGCGCCCGCAGCTCGCCGAGCAGCCAGTTTCCCGCCTTGGCGGCGTGGTCGATGAGCCCGTCCCGCTCGATGATCTCCAGAAGCCGCCGGGAGCGGACCATGTCGGTGAGCCCGCCGCCCCAGGTCGAGTTGATCCGGCCGGAGACCGAGAAGACGTTGTCGCCGACCTCGTCGACGCGGTGGCCGGCCATGATGCCGCCGAGCTGCACCTTCTTGGCGAACGCGACGACGTCGGGCTGCAGGCCGAGCTGCTGGTAGGCCCACGCGGTGCCGGTCAGGCCCACCCCGGTCTGCACCTCGTCGAGCACGAACAGGGCGTCGTAGGTGTGGCACATCTCCTGCATGGCCCGCAGGAACTCCGGCCGCATATGGTTGTCGCCGCCCTCGCCCTGGATCGGCTCGGCGAGGAAGCACGCGATGTCGTGCGGCGCGGCCTCGAAGGCCGCCCGGGCCTGGGCGAGGGCCCGCGCCTCGGCCTGCTCCACCTCGGCGAGGTGGTCGTCGAGCGGGAACCGCGCCGCGGGCACCTCGATCCGCGGCCAGTCGAACTTCGGGAACCGGGCGGTCTTGTTCGGCTCGGTGTTGGTCAGCGACAGCGTGTAGCCGGACCGGCCGTGGAACGCGCGGGTCAGATGCAGCACCTTCCCGCCCAGCCGCGGGGACCGGCCGGCCGCCTCGTTGCGCCGGCTCTTCCAGTCGAACGCCGTCTTCAGCGCGTTCTCGACGGCGAGCGCGCCGCCCTCGACGAAGAACAGGTGCGGCAGAGCCGGATCGCCGAGCACCCGCACGAACGTCTCGACGAACTGCGCGTAGTGCGTGGTGAACATGTCCGGGTTCGCGGGTTTGTTGGCCGCAGCCCCGGCGAGCACGGCCATGAACTCCGGGTCGTCGGCCAGCCCCCGCGGGTTGGACCCCAGCGGGGCCGACGCGAAGAACGTGTAGAGGTCCAGGTACTCCTCACCGGACCGCGCGTCCACGATCCACGATCCGTGGCTGGCCCTGGTGTCGTAGACGAGCTTGTAGCCGTCGTCCAGCACGTGCCGTCCGAGGACCTTGTGCACCTGCTGCGGCCCGATTGCGACGTCGCCGAAGATCGACTCCACCGGAAGTCCTCCTGTCGCCACGGCTGTTAAAGGAATATTCTCCAGCATAACGGCGATCAGGCCGCACATCATGTGTGCGGGTCCGGCAGAATTGGGGCTACGACGGCTGCGTCGCTCGCCGGGCGTGGCCCGTGCCCGGCCACCAACGGTGCTGGCCGGGCACGGACCTCACCGCGGGCCGGTCAGTACCAGCCGTACGTGACCTCGTGTTGCCAGGCGCTGCGCGGCGATCCGTAGGCCGCGCTGATGTAACCCAGACCCCAGCGGATCTGCGTCGCCACGTCGGTCTGCCAGTCCGGGCCGGCGGCCGACATCTTGGAGCCGGGGACCGCCTGCGGGATTCCGAACGCTCCCGTCGACGGGTTCTCCGCAGAGACGTCCCAGCTGCTTTCCGCCTCCCACAGCAGGTTCAGGTACCTGAACTGGCGCCAGGTCCAGCCGAACGAGCGGAGCATCTTCCTGGCGATCTGCTGTGGCGCCTGCTGGCTGGGTGCGGCATCGGACGGGGCCAGCGCGGTGGCAACGCGAATCTGGCGCAGGGCCCGCAGGGAGCTTGCCGGGCCCGCGACCGTTGCGGCCGAGGACCGGGCGGAGGGGAGCGAGGAGCCGGCCCGAGCCGATGGCGCCAGTATCACGGCGGCCAGAACTGCCACGGCAAGGACCGAGCCTGCGATAACAGCGACCAGCTTCCCGGATTTCGGGCTGGAGGAAATGGTGGAGGACAACGTGAGCCTTAGTTTGGGCACGCCAGGGCGTGCTCGGCTGCCACCCATGGCGCCTGCCACGCCAAACCACAGCGAGGCAGCGGCGTGCGGACGTGACGCGGGGTCAGGGCGTCCTCGATTACATAAAGCAATCAATCGCACACGCTGGGTGCTGTTGTGCGCACTACTCTGCACCAAACCCGGGCCATCGCGGGTGAGAAACGCCGCAGCCGCCATCGGCGAGCGAAAGCTGGCCAGAACACGCCGTCCCGCCCGCGCCCGCCCTCCGCGGACCCAGCATCGCACCCGCGGACCCAGCATCGCGTTAACGGGGAAACGCGTCGGCCCATACAGCTGACGCGATTCCCCGCTCTGACAGAATTCCCAGCTCTCGTGCGCGGGGCGGCGTCCGTGATCAGCCGCTGGCGACCGCGTCGAGGGCGGCGGTAAACGTGCCGGCGATCTGGTCGATCTGCGCCTCGGAGATCGTGAACGGCGGCGAGATCTGCAGCGCCACGCCGCGCAGCGCCCGCGTGATCACGCCGCGCTCGCGGATCTCGGTCACCAGCTTGGGCACGATGGCGGGGTCGGCGGCCCGGGCGTCCTCGGCGATCTCGACCGCGGCCAGCAGGCCTGTGCCCGCCCGCACCTGGCCGACGAGGCTGTGCGCGGCCAGCGGCCTGATCTTCTCAGCGAGGACCGGTTCGAGCTCGGCGACCCGCCCGATCAGCCCCTCGCGCTCGATGATGTCCAGGTTGGCCAGGCCCACGGCGCACGCGGTTGGGTGGCCCTCGTACGTGTATCCGTGCCGGAAGACTTCTTTCGACCCCTCACGCCAGAACGGCTCCGCCACCCGGCCGCTGACGATCACCGCGCCGAGCGGCGCGTAGCCAGACGTCAGCCCCTTGGCGCCGGTGATCATGTCGGGGTCGAGCGCGAACCGGCCGCTGCCGAACCAGGAGCCGAGCCTGCCGAACCCGGTGATCACCTCGTCGGCCACGAACAGCACGTCGTTGCGGCGGCAGATCTCCCGCACCTGCTCCAGGTAGCCGTCCGGCGGCCCCAGCACGCCACCTGCGCCGATCACCGGCTCGCAGAAGAACGCGGCGATGCGCTCGGCGCCGGCCTGCTCGATGAGCTTCTCCAGCGCGGTCGCGTCGTCCCACGGCACGCGCTCGACCAGCGAGACCAGCGTCCCGAACGGCTCGGTGTTGGCCGGGATCCCACCGAGCGACGTGCCGTAGGCGTTCATCCCGTGATAGGCGTGCGACCGGGAGACGATCACCTGCTTGTCCGGCTGGCCGACCGCGCGCCAGTAAGCCCGGGCGAGCTTGCCCGCCGTGTCGATCGCGTCGGAGCCGCCGCCCGGCGTGAAGAACACCTTGGCGTCCTGCAGCGGCGCGATCTGCGCCACCCGCCGGGCCAGTGCCTCGGCCGGCGGGTTGGAGAACGGCTCGAACGTCTGGTAGACGGCGAGCTTGCGCATCTGGGTGGCGGCCGCGTCGGCGAGTTCCGTCCGGCCGTGCCCGACGTTGGCGTACCACAGGCTGGCGATCGCATCCAGGTACCGGCGGCCGTCGGTGTCGACGACGGTGACCCCTTCGCCCCCTTCGATCACGACCGGCCGGAGGCTGGCCATGTTCGCGAAGCCGTTCCAGAAGACGGGCCGACCTGCGCCGTCAGTGGTTCCTGTGGCCATCGACCTTCCCTTTCCTGACTGGGATGTTGTCCCCAAAATCTACTTTCTTGCCGTGCTGGACGCCGGCGGCGCGCTCCGGGGTCTTTCTTGCCGTGCTGGACACCGGCGGCGCGCTCCGGGGTCTCTCTTGCCGTGCTGGACACCAGCGGCGCGCTCCGGGGTCTCCCTTGCCGTGCTGGACACCAGCGACGCGCTCCGGGGTGAGGTGGAGGCGCGGGCCAGCGACCACTCAGCTGCGGTAGGCGCGGGCCACGTCGCTGAGCTGCTCGTGCGCGCCGCGCATGACGCTGCCGCCGCCGAGCCAGTCCTTGCGGATCTTCGCCACCGACGTGTAGTTCGTGTCGCACACATTCGCCAGCGGCGCCTCCACCGCCTGGGTGATGAACTGGTAAGCGTCCAGCACCGACAGGCCCCAGTCCTGCGCGACCCACTGCACCAGATCGGCCTGGGCAATCCGGAACGCGTCCTCGAGCGGCCTGGCCGAGCCGGCGGACATGATGTGGGTGTCGTTCTCCAGGCGGGGCCACGGGGTGGCCACGCCCTTCAGCAGGTCGACGACCAGGACCGTGTTCATCGCGCACTCCACGGCGACGCCGCAGGTCTCACCCTCCCCCTGCCGGGCGTGTCCGTCACCGACGGACAGCAGGCCGCCCGGGACGTTCACGCCCAGGTAGCACGTGACACCCGCGCGCATCTCGGGCGTGTCCATGTTCCCGCCGAACGCGTCGGGCACCAGCGCCGACCTGACCTCGAGGTTGGCCGGGGCCACGCCGATCGTGCCGTGCA
>JASHQP010000214.1 GCA_030039095.1 Streptosporangiaceae bacterium | reverse complement strand
GCCGGGGCGCTGCTCGAGCGGTTCGAGCTCACCGCGGCGGAGCACGAACGGGTCCTGTTCTTCCGCCGGGCGTTCGCGTTCTACTGGCTGCTCAAGCTCCTCGGCCAGGGTGCGGAACGCCGTGCGGCACTCCACCGCCAGGCCACCCGGCTGCTCGCCATGCTCCATGACTGAGCCCCGGACGACCGCCAAGCCGGCGAGGTGGCAAGCATCCCCGCGATGGCGCTGCGCAAGGCGCCGGTCCAGATTTTCGGCAGCGGGGTCGGCGGGCGGGCGGGGCTCGCGGAGTCCGCGGCTGCGTACGGCAGCCTGCTCGAGCTGGCGGCCAGCGGGGAGATCGCCCTGGACGTGGACCCAGTGCCGCTCGCGGACGTCGAGATGGCCTGGGCGCATCCCGACACCGGGCGGCGCGTGGTCTTCGTGCCATGACCGGCTTCGGTAGGCAGTTAGCCTGAGCCCGTGGAACCCGCGCAGGCCCGGTACGACGGCCACTCCGAGTGGTACGACGAGACGTTCGGCGCCTTCTCTTACGAAGAGGAAACGGCGTTCCTGAGGGAGCGGCTCGGCGCGGGGAACGGGGGGAGCGGGGAACGGGGGGATATGCCTCGACGTCGCCTGCGGTGAGGCACACACGCTATGGGTGATTTATCCCGGTAGCTTTTCGTGTCACACTCGCCGCATGCGACCCCGGCCAGAGATCCGCATCCGCCCCTACCGCGCCACTGACCGCGACCGCGTCATGCTGTTAGCGCCGAGGCTCACCGAAGGGACCGCCCCCTGGCGAGACCCTGCAGGGACGCTGCGCGCGGTCGAGGTGGCCGTGCGCAGCGCGATCGACTCGTTCCGGGTACCCGGTCATGCCGTGTTCGTCGCAGAGGCAGACGGAGGCACCGTCGGACTCGTGACCGTCAGTGAGCGCCTCAGCTTCACCGGTCATCGCGAGGCCTACGTCGGCTGGCTGGCCGTGCAGGCCGGCATGGAACGCCGCGGCATCGGCAGCATGCTGATGGCCGTCGTCGAGAGCTGGGCGATCGACCGCGGCCTGTCCTGCCTCACGCTCGAGACCGGCGCGGCCAACCACGCAGCACGGAGCCTCTACCAGGCGCTCGGCTACGAGGAAGAGGACATCCGGCTCACCAAGCACTCGCTGTCGCGCAAGGCGCGGTGACCCGCCGATGCTGGGCCTGAGCCACGCGTCGGCCGCCTCCCTGGCCCTGGCCTGCGCCATCGCGGGCGTGCTCGCGTTCGCCGTGGGCGTCGCGGCCACGGTGGCGATCAGAAGGTTCGCCAAGGGGCATCACCTGCGCATGGACCGCGCTCACGATCGAGCAGCTCTTCGACACGGTGGCCGTCCGGGCCGCGCGGGTCGGCGCATCACCCGTGACGTGTGATGCCGCCGGCCGCCGGCACCGTCAGAGCCTTGGGCGATTCACGCGGCGGGCCATGGCCGTTGTCACGACCCTGCGTACCTCTTCCGCTGACGGCGGCGCACCGTCCTGGCTCGCCCACAGCAGGTGCACGGTCCCGATCAGCATCGGCGCGAGCATGTCGACCTCGGCATCGGACTCGAGACGGCCGAGGTCGCGCTCGGCGGCCAGGTAGGCGGCGACCATCTCCATCGCCTCGGTCAGCACCGGGACACCCGCGGGCCACGTCTCGCGCAGCCGGGCACGCAGGCCGTCGCGGGAGCTGACGAGCGGAACCATCGCCACGGCGGCCGAGCCGTAGAGCGCGGTCAGCGCGCCGGTGAGGTTGCCGATGACGGTGCCGGTCCCGGCGGCGTCGCGCAGCGCGGCGGCCTGGCCGTCCATCCGCCCGATGCGGTCCAGCACGAACTCGGCGAGGAACGCGTCGAAGTCGGCGAAGTGCCGGTGCAGGACCCCCTTGGCGACGCCCGCCTCGGTGGTGACCGCCCGGCTGGTCAGCGCGCCCGGCCCGTCTCTCAGCAGAATCCGCTCGGCCGCGCCGAACAACTGCTCGCGCGCGTCGCGCAGCGCCACCCCTGTCGGCACCGTCTCCCCTTCCTTCCGCTGTGGGCGAAACCGCGCCCTAAGTGGGCGCGTGCCCATTTAAAGTGGGCGCATGGTCACTCTACCGCCGCAGCGGCCGCTGCGTTTCGAAGGCGAGTCTCACCAGGCGCGGGACATGGCGCAGTCATTCGGTTCGGATCCGGAACGCTATGACCGGGCCCGGCCCAGCTACCCGGCCGCTCTGGTCGAGCGGATCATCGCCGCGAGCCCCGGGCGCGAGGTGCTCGACGTCGGCTGCGGTACCGGCATCGTCGGCCGGCAGTTCCAGGCCGCCGGGTGCAGCGTGCTCGGGGTGGAGCCGGACGCGCGCATGGCCGGCCAGGCGCGCCAGCGCGGGCTCGAGGCCGAGGTCTCGACGTTCGAGGACTGGGACCCGGCCGGGCGGGTATTCGACGCGGTCGTCGCGGGTCAGGCGTGGCACTGGATCGACCCGGTCGCCGGAGCGGCCAAGGCGGCACAGGCGCTGCGCAGCGGCGGTCGGCTGGCGGTGTTCTGGAACGCGTTCCAGCCCCCGCCCGACCTGGGCGAGGCCTTCGGGGCCGTGTTCCGCCGGGCACTGCCCGATTCCCCGGTCCTCGGGCGCTCGGCGCGCGGCGCGCAAGCGTACGGCGCGCTGGCCGCCAAGGCCGCCGGCGCGATCCGCGAGGCCGGCGCGTTCGGCGACCCCGAGCGGTGGGAGTTCGAGTGGGACCGGCCGTACACCCGCGACGAGTGGCTGGAACAGGTGCCCACCTCCGGCCTCGCCGCCCGCATCCAGCCCGGCGCGATGCAGCAGATACTGGCCGGCATCGGCGCCGCCATCGACGCGGCGGGCGGCGGCTTCACGGCCCACTACACCACCGTGACGGTCACGGCGGCGCAAGCCGGCACGGCTACCCTTGGCTGTCTCGGCTGAACAACTCGTCGATCGCCGCCGCCCGCGCCTTCACCTGCTCTGCGGAGGGTACGTGGCCGACGCCGTGGGCCATCCGGTGGCGGATGAGCCGCCGCTGCCCTGCCGTCGGCCCGTGCCCGGTCAGCGCGTGCCGCAATACCGAATGGCACCACCAGCCGGTAGCCGCGGTCGATACCGGATTGACCGCGGCGCGTACCCGGCGCCCGACGTTCGACATAGTGCCTCGCTTCCGTGCGGATCCCTCTTCACCCATGATCCGCGCGGCCACGGTGAAACGGCAACCGGGCCGTCAGGCCATCCGCAGCGGCACCAGGAGGAAGGGGTCGATGTTGTAGGCCAGGCTGACGCGGTGGTATCCGTCTGCTATGTCCGGGTTCGGTTGCTGATCGAACACGAGCACGGGTGACAGCTTCTCGCCGCTGAGCAGCTTGAGCAGGTCTTTCTTGACGCCGGGGTCGGTCAGCGGCAGGGCGGGCAGGCCGGTGGCCCGCAGAATGTCATTGGCGCGCCGCGAGGTCGGCTTGGTCTTCTTCATGCGGGCCACGGCGTCGGTGGCGTGCTTCTTGTCGAGCTTCAGCGACAGGTAGTCGAACGCGGCCTCATAGTCGTGATCTGCCACGTCAGAGAGCCATGACATCGGTGACTTGGACATTGATCCTCGCAAGGTTGGGATGCGGGAAGGCTGGGATGCAGGTAGGTATTCCCACTCCGGCCCCGCCAGCTACGCCCAGCCGGAGGATCTCACCCGAGGGCACCGCGGTCGACCGGCAGGTTCGCCGGCATCGTCGGCCGGGAGCGTGTGTTCGCCGGCACCGACTGCACCAGGGGTGCCTTACCCTGGGGCTTCCCAGGCGACTCAGGAACGGAGTTCATCGTGCTGCGGCACCTCGACGCGGAGCGGTCGCTCTCCGCCCTGATTCTTGACATGGACGGGCTCATGATCGACACCGAGGCCGTGGAGTTCCGTTCCTGGACGCGTGCCGTCGGCGACTTCGGCTGGTCGTTCTCCCGGGAGCAGCACGCTCAGCTGCTCGGCAGGACGAACCAGGATTGCTGGGCCCTCATGACCGCGTGGTGGGACGAGCGGCCCGCCAGCCGCGGCACCCTCACCGAGATCTGGGCCCGGGCTGCGGAATATTCCAGGGCGGAGCCGGTCGTGGTCAAGAAGGGCCTGTTCGAGCTGCTCGACTGGGCGAAACGCGAGCAGGTGCCGGTTGCGGTGGCCAGTTCCAGCACGCGTGCCAACGTCGCCTCGCGGCTGCGGGAGGCCGGAGCGGGCGAGGCGGTGGACGCCACCGTCGGCGGGGACGAGGTCGAGCACGGCAAGCCCGCGCCCGACATCTTCCTCGAGGCTGCCCGGCGCCTGGGCCGCGAACCACGGGCGTGCGTCGTCCTCGAGGACTCCGACAGCGGCATCACCGCGGCGGCCGCAGCCGGGATGATTCCGATTCTCGTGCCGGACTCATCGGTGCCGCGCGTCATCCCCGCCGCCATCCGGGCGCTGGCCTACCGGATGTGCGAGTCCCTGAACGACGTGCTGGACCTGCTGAGCGCGGCTCCGGCCAGTCCCGGCAAAGAGTTAGCTGCTGCGTGTCATCCCGGGAACTAGTCGTCCTTGGGACGGCGAGCCAGGCGCCCACCCGCCGCCGCAACCACAACGGCTACCTGCTGCTATGGGACGACGAGGGGCTGCTGTTCGATCCCGGCGAGGGAACGCAGCGGCAGATGCTGTTCGCCGGGGTCACGGCGAGCCGGATCACCCGCATCTGCATCACGCACTTCCACGGAGATCACTGCCTCGGGCTTCCCGGTGTGCTCCAGCGGATCGCCCTGGACCGTGTGCCGCACCCCGTCGACGCCTGCTACCCGGCGCGGCACAGCGACGTGTTCGACCGGCTGCGGCATTCGTCGCTGTTCCACGACGTGCTGGAACTGCGGGAACGGCCGGTCGAGGCCGGCGGCACGGTGCTGCGGACGGCGCAGTTCCGGGTGGAAGCCCAGCCGCTGTCGCACAGCGTTGCCGCCGTCGGCTACCGCCTGGTGGAGGAGGACGGGCGGCGGATGCTCCCCGGCAAGCTTGCCGCGTTCGGCATCACCGGGCCGGACATCGGGCGGCTGCAGCACGACGGCCGCCTGGACAGCGGCGGCCGTGCGGTGACCATTGATGAGGTAAGCGAACCGCGACGCGGCCAGCGTTTCGCCTTCATCATGGACACCCGGCTGTGCGACGGCGCGTTCGCGCTCGCCGAGGGCGCGGACATGCTGGTGTGTGAATCCACGTTCGCCGACGCCGAGGCCGCGCTGGCGGACGAGTACGGGCACCTGACCGCCAGGCAGGCCGGCCGCATCGCGGCCGAGTCCGGGGCGCGACTGCTCGTGCTCACGCATTTCTCCCAACGCTACGAGCGAGGCGACGATCGCCAGCTCGCCGAGCAAGCTGCGGCCGCGTTCGGCGGGCCGGTCGTGCTGGCTCACGATCTGGACCGGATCCCGGTGCCCTCCCGCCACCCCTGAGCCCGCCAATCTGCCCAGGTCGCCACCGGGGCCCGGCACGGAGCGCCGAGGCGGCTTGACTTCGCCCCAGGGGCACGCTCGATGATCGCGTCATGAAGGAGCTGGGACCGGCTGAGTTCTCCGCGGCGACTGGGCTGTCGGTCAAGGCGCTGCGCCTCTACGACGAGCGCGGACTGCTGGCACCCGCTCGCGTTGACCAGGCCACTGGCTACCGCCGTTATACGGAAGACCAGATCGCTACCGCGGGTCGTATCGCGCTTTTGCGCAGGGCCGGCATAGGCCTGGCCGACATCGCGCGGTTCCTGGCAGCACCGGCCGCCGCCGTGATCGACCGATGGCTGGCAGATCTCGCCGCCGAAACCGCAGTCCGCCAGCGGGCCCTGGAGGCGCTGGCGATCGCGCTCGGCTTGGACACCTCACCGCCGGAGGAGCCCGCCATGGCAGTCATCATTCGTCCCGTCGATTCGCCAGCTGAGCTAGTCGCCGCCTTCGATGTCGCAGGCGCCCAGTTCGACCCGGCCATCGATCACACCGACCAGCGGCGTTTCGCCGAACTCGAAGCCGCCTACCCCGGTGAGCGCGAACTGTTGCTGGTTGCCGAGAACAGCGGCTCGATCGCAGGCGCCGCTATGGGCTTTGTGTCCTGCGGGTCGGAGGTGACGCTGAGGATCCTGGCCGTTGCCGCCGGCTGGCGAAGGCAGGGCATTGGACGTGCCCTCCTGCGGGCTTTCGAAGCCAGCGCCCTCCGGCTGGGCGCAACCCGCATTTCCCTGGGCGCCGATGCCGAGGCCGGCTTCTACGTCCGGCACGGCTACCAGGCGATGCTGCTTCTGCAGTGGGCCTATGACCCAAGTCGCTTTGACGCCGAGGTGGCGGCGCTTTCGGCCGGTCCGGTGAACGAGATGACCTGGCAGCGGGATTCATTCGGTGGTGTGCCCCAGTTGTTCGTGCATCTCGACGAGCCAAGTCCGGTCGTCCGAGACCAGGTCCAGGACATGGTC